>CAYSZE010000155.1:0-12640 GCA_964435255.1 uncultured Oligoflexia bacterium | reverse complement strand
TATTTTTACTAAAGTAAGAGGTTGCTTTGCTTTTGTTGTTCCTAACAGTTTTTTAGATAATGTACTTAATATCCAAGGAATAGGAACTGACTCACCGCTATTTACAGTGCGCATTTTTGCTGCTCCTCTTTTTTCAACGCCTGTAAACCAAATTTCTTGTCCCCAAGGTTTTGGAATGAAAATAGGCTCGAAAGAAAAGATATCTTGAGGATGAAAACATTTCTTTTTATTAATCATAAAAATATCTGTATAAAATAAGGCAAATAATTCACTTACACAATTAACGGTTATGGTTCTCTCCTGGAAGAAAAATAGCTTACCATTACTGGAAATTGATGTATTTAACACTTCATATGTATTAAATACATTTGTCGTAAAAACCGATTCTACTTCATAGCGGCAGATAGAGGTCTTTTTATGACATAAATAATAGATAAAAAGTCTTTCATCTTTTTCTTTCCATGGAGAAGGACAAAGGAATTCTAAAACAACAATAAATTCCTCCATTCCTGAATTTAAATTTGTAAAGAATTCAAATAAGTCAACCAGAAATGATTCTGGATCTTTTACGTGCTCATTTACAAAAATAAGACCCTTTTTCCCCAATTTTAAACTATTATCTAGAGAGTTACTCATATTTATCCTCTAATTATCTTTGACAGAGTACACAATACCAAGAACTTCTGCCATTTTGTCTCACTCGCTTAATACTACCATTGCAGTTGGATCTTAAGCATTTTTATCTGTCCGACCATATACTTGATGCAAATCTTGAAAGGCACCCTTGCTACCTCCAAAATTTCTATAAGAAGAAATACTAGAACCACCTAATTCAATGGCTTTGTTTAATAATTGCGGAATTTTTGCCGCTAGCCGAAGCCATTCCTCTTTTTTAACTTGATGACATGCACGTAATGGCGAAATTTTTGCTAAATATAAAGCCTCTAAAGCATAAATGTTACCTATGCCTCCTATTATTTTTTGATCCATTAACATTTCTTTTATAGTACGTGATTTTTGGATGGCAGTGTCATTACTAAAAACAGTTAAAAGTTGATCTACAAATAAGGGATCACAAATATTAGCAGCCACATACTCCTTACTTCTCACTTTCCAAAAACCAAATCTCCGTGGATCAATATAAGCTAAACCTGAGCCATCACTAAAATAAAGAGAAATATGCTGATGCGGTTCGCGTTCCGTATTTTCGATAGATTTAAAAGATCCACTCATTCCCAAACTCACGTTCACAGCCCCATGCGCGGTTTCAAAGACCAATTGTTTTCCTTCACGATACACTTTATCGAGCTGCGTTCCCTGCGCAAACACCTTATTTAATTTAATTTTATCGAATGGATACCTTAGATCTGAACGGTGAAATTGAATTTCTTTGAACGTTAATCCTAAAAATCTTTGATTTATGGCATTTACAAATGTCTGTACTTCCGCAAGCTCTGGCATATTCACTCCTTGAAAGTCTTTCCTAAGGTATAATTTTCATAGTTAAGAAAAAAATTGGCAACACTAATGCTAGAAAAAATAGATACAATACCTTTAATACTTCTTTTTATACAAAGGAAAACTAATGAGTCAAATATTCAGAATTGCCACAACCCAAGCGATCAAAGAAATTATCCAAGAAAATGCTGTTGAAGGCCGCTTTGGGCTTTTACTAACAGATGATAGCATTGAAAAAATTTCTGAAAGAGTCGTCGATTTGTTTGAAATGACCCTTAAATTAAGAGCTAAAACACAAGAATTATTTGGAACTGGAAAAATTGAAGCAAATATTCCAGAAAGAAAAAATAATAAAAACATAATGAATTTAGAGGAAAAAAGTCCATTTCCTAGATCAAAAAACGCTGCAGAAGTCTATGACTTTGGAGCTAGAAATAAATCAGAAATAGACACCATTCCTTTAGCTACAATACAAGATGTAAAACTTCCACGCACTCGTTTCCAACTAAGCTTAGAAGAACGAGAAAAACTAAGAAGATAATTTAATTTTTTTTCTCTTGTAACCATCTTGTTACATTGGTTACAATATTTCTTGGGAGTAATTTTGAGGAACACACACCTATTTTGTTCATAACGCCTGGTATAATTAAAACTTCTTTATTCATTAATCCGTCATAACCAGCTTGCGCAACACTTAAAGAATTAGCTGCAATTTTTGCATTAAATATTTTCGAAGCATCGTCTATTTTTGCTGTTGATTGAAAGCCCGTCACAGTAGGTCCTGGACATAATACTGAAACTTGTACATTTGTACCTTTTAATTCATTTGCAAGCGCTTCACTAAACGATAAAACATATGCCTTTGTAGCATAATAAACAGACATAAAGGGTCCTGGTTGAAATGCGGCCGTAGAAGCAACATTTAAAATTTTTCCACCACCATTTTTTAGCATTTCATTTAAAAAACAATGTGTTAATTCTGTTAAAGCAGCAATATTTACTTGAATCATTTCAGATTGTGTTTTAGAGTCAATTTCACTAAAAACACCAAGCATTCCAAACCCAGCATTATTAATTAATACTTGAATTTTTTTATTCATTGCACGAGTCTTAGCTAAAATTTCTTTTGCTGCACCTAACTTAGATAAGTCACAAACAATGACGGAACACTTTATAGAATATTTTTGTGCTAGTTCTTGTGCCAAATGTTCTAGTTTATCTCCACTTCTAGCGACTAAAACAAGATCATTGCCTTCCTTCGCAAAAATATGGGCAAAGTCTAACCCAATACCACTAGAAGCACCAGTAATGAGTACAGTTAGATTAGGCTTGGAAAGTTGATTCATATTTAGATTTTACTCCACCTTTTTTTAAGAGAGAGACCATTTTTAAGAAAGCCGCAAGATCTCCAGCTATTGTCACTTTACCTGTTACAAAAGCTTTATGGGCTCTTAAGTTACCTGTTAAAAGCTTATATAAGGTAACAGAATCGGTTAAAATTGTAGCACGTGAAGAACCATCAATTACATTTGAAATTTGTTCATCTGTAACTACCCAAGGACAATCATAATCTATGCAAAAAGATTGTTCATCTTCAGTTAAATTTGTTTTCATACTTATAGACCAAGCAGCATCTTCATCAACCATCACTATAAACCGAGGGAAAGAATCTATTTTAAATAAATAGTCACCCTTTAAAGCTATTCTTTCAAAATTATCTAAATTTCTTAATTCTGTACAAACGAGTTCTCTAAATTTATCTGCAATATTCCAAAGATTATCAGAGCTTGCATCGTACTTTTGTTCTATTTTGTTTTCTTGAGTTAATGCCAAAATTCAACCTTTCTTAAGTCTTAGAACTAATAATCCCATGAAAACTTTATTTGCGCTTCTCCAGAATTCATTGAAAAAGTAATTAAGTTTTCTTGATCTGTAGGCAATTCAGTATTCGCTTTTTTTTCTGTTTGAAAGATATCTTTCACTTCTAATCCATTAAGTACTTCATTGGGGATCTTAAATAGCACAATATAATGTCTACTCCAATACGAACTCAACGGGAAAAAAGGTTTTAAGCCTTCCTTTCTTTTATAGGGATGAATTTCAGATGCAGGAATGACACTATCTTTAATTTTCATTGTCATTTTCCACACACTTTCATCACTTAACTCATAGTGCGAATCTGGTTTACCAAAAAAGTCAAGAATTACAGCAATTGTGTCTTTTTTTAAGAGTATTTTATCATCAATTTTTGCAAATTGACCATAGATATAATCTATTCTGTTTCTATATGCTTCTTCCATTTCAGGCGCTACTAAGACCGCGGTTATTTTAAATCTTAATTCAAGATCCTTATAAACATTTGAATTTCGACTCCATTTGACTAAAACAGGTTGATATTTTTCATCATCATAAGCTTGGCTAGGAGTTACAATTTCTACTTGTTTATGTGCACAAGAAGTATACAAAATAAAAAAAACAATATATGCAAAAGGTTTTAAGACTGTGGCAAGTGGACCGAGTCCTAATTGATAAAATTTCACAAAACGGCACCCTTATTTTAATAGTGAACACGCATTCGCCTTTTATAATGCGGCTTGCTCTATATTGAAGTCAAGATTTAGGAGAATAAAGATGAAAGCTTTAAGAACATTCTTTATGGAAGATTGGCTAGAGACCTTTAGATTGAAGACAAAATATAATATGGGTGAATCAGGAGGACGCTTTCGTACAACAAAAGATTTAATTTTACATTCAGGATATTCAGAAGAAGAGGCTTTTGCTGAAATTATGAATATGCCTCTGTATGATAGTCCAAATCGCGGGCGTGAAGATCTGCGCAAATTAGTTGCCACAATGCATCCTGGTGCGCATATTGAAAATGTGTTGATCACAACAGGAACAAGTGAAGCATTATTTTTACTTTTTCGCCATTTAAATCCTAAAAAAGTCGCATTACCTCTACCTGCTTTTCAATTATTATATGAAATACCAATAGCTATGGGTGCTAAAATTATCCCACTTCCTATTCGTTATGACAAAGAAGGAAAACCTTTTGTTGATGCACTTGAATGGAAAAATATTTTAACTTCTGAAATGCCCGATTGTATTCTTATTAACAATCCACATAATCCAAGCGGTCTAATTTTTTCAGATGAGCAATTAGAAGTGATAACCAATTTTGTTAATGCAAATAATTGTTACTTAATTGGGGATGAGCATTATCGCTTTTTATCTTCAGATAATATGCCTTTAGGACAAACTCTCTATCAAAATAATTCTAAAGTTTTTGTTACGGGATCATTTATAAAATGTTTTGGTACACCTGGGTTACGTATAGGGTGGTGTATTGGTAATAAAAAGTCATTAGATGTCATTCAAAATGAAAAAAACTACACCACCCATACAGTAAATCCTTTTTCTGAATGGATGGCTGTAAAAGTGTTATCAAACCCGCAGAGTAACCTTTTTGCTATGATAAAAAACGAATGGAAAGAAAATAAACAAATCTTAAAACAGTTTTTATCTTATTCAAAGACTCTTTATGGTAGTGTACCTGCAGGTGGTTTAGTTACCGTATTAGGATTTAAAAACTTATTGAATGAAGAAAGTTTACTTCATAAATTTGAATTACTTTTTAATAATGGCATATTTATTTTACCCTTGTCTTCTATGGAATTAGGACAATTTCAATTTCAGCATGAAATATCTTATAAAAATTATGAACTATCATTAATAAATAAAGGTTTTGTTTTTAGATTAGGATTAGGAATAAATCCAAAAGAATTCCAATTAGCATTAAACAAGATTGAAGATATTCTTTTATCAAATATTTAAATATTTTTTAATAATAGAAATAGTATATTTAATTTCTTCTAAGCTATTTGAATGGGATAAAGACAAGCGGATAGAGTTTTTTGCTAATTCAGGAGTTTTTCCAAGTGCTAAAACCACTTTTGATGGTAAATTTGCTCCACTGCTACATGCAGATCCTGAACTTGCACAAATACCTTGGATATCAAGTTCAACCAACAAATCTTCTCCCTTAAACCCTTTTCCATTTAAAGAAAAATGAACGGTATTAGGTAAAATAGTGGTTGCTGGAGTATTTAATACAATGCATGGGATAGCTGATAATTCTCGAAGAAGAAAATTTCTAAGTTCAATGACATGTTTTTTTTGTTCTTGCCATTCAGTAGTATACAATTCATTTGCTACCATTCCAAAACTAATTATTCCTGGTAGATTTTCAGTACCTGCACGTCTATTTTTTTCTTGTGCGCCACCCAAAATAAATGGCAAATATTTTCGCCCACGGCGTAAAAAAAGAGCCCCTACTCCTTGTAAACTTCCTATTTTATGCCCAGAAATTGCACAAGAGTCGATACCAGGAGAAAACCAATCAGTTAATTCTAATTTCCCATAACATTGCACTGCATCCACATGAAAATGAATTTTTTGTAAAAGTTCTTTAGTCATATTTGCATTTAAATATGCTAAACTCAATTCATCAAAAAATTCTTTTTCAGTATGAGAATTGACAACACCCCACCGCAAGTAATGTAAATAATCGCCTATTAACTTAACAGGTTGCAGAGTTCCTATTTCATTATTAGCAGCCATTAAAGAAATAAGAGTGGTTTCAGGAGTAATATTTTGTAAAAGTTCTTTTATAGAAAAATAGCCACTTTCCTTAACAGAAAGTTCTGTTAAATGCAGCCCTTCATTGTACTTTAAATACTCTAACGGTTCACGCACAGCAGGATGTTCAAAAGCTGAGGTAATCACTCTTTGTGCTGTCAATGGGCGATTATTTTGCCGTAAAACACCAACAGTAGCTAAATTATTCGCTTCAGTTGCGCCTGAAAGAAAAATAATTTCAGCAACATCAACTTGCAATGATTTTGCTACAGCCCTTCTTGCCTCAGTGAGACAAACGGAAGCACTTCGCCCTTTTGCATGTGGGCTGGAAGGATTCGCAATATTATCCTTCAATTTCAAAAATAATCGCGAAAGATGCTCTTCACTTGCAGGACTGGTCGCATTATGATCTAAATAAATATGCTTCACTCATTAGCCTTTTTTAATGTTTTTTACTTTTTCTTATATTTTTTGTTACTTTTGTCTTGTGTTCTGTTTTTGTTACTTTAACTTTTACTGTCCGCTTTTCTTTTTCTTGAAAAGAGATTTTTAAAACTTCAGCCAAATTAGAAATGGTGCGAATTTCTAATTCCTTAAGAACATTAGCTGGAATTTCTTCAAGATCATGTTGATTATCAACAGGAATAAGAACCTTTTTAATGCCATAGCGATGTGCCGCTAACACTTTTTCTTTAATACCACCCACTGGTAATACTTCTCCACGTAAAGAAATTTCACCAGTCATGGCTAAATCAGCGGCAACTGCCTTACCAGTAAACAAACTGATCATAGCTAAAAACGTTGCCACTCCTGCACTCGGACCATCTTTTTTTACCGCGCCTTCAGGAAAATGCACATGTAAATCTTGTTTTGCTAATAGTTTGGTTGAAATGCCACACATTAGAGGGTTTGAACGGATAAAAGCAAATGCGGTTTGCACAGATTCTTTCATAACATCACCAAGTTGACCAGTAAGAGCAAATTTTCCATTTCCTGGGGTACTGGCCGCTGTTTCTATATACAAAACATCGCCACCATTGGGTGTCCAAGCCAGTCCTGTTGCCACTCCTATTGGTAAAGAATGAGGCTTCTTCTTATCATTAAAAGGAGAGGGTCCTATCATTTTCCGAATAAGTTCTGGAGTTATTTCTTTTTGAAAAGTTTGTTTATTTTTGTCATAACCATTTTCAACACATTCTTTTGCTAGTCCTCTAATAATCGCCGCTAGTTCTCGTTTTAATTGTCTAACCCCAGCCTCGCGCGTGTAACCTTGAATAAATGAACGCATACTGTCAGATGAAAATTTTATGTTTAACAATTCTTTCATACCATGCTCAGCAACCACTTGTGGCAGTAGATGATCAAACGCAATATGTTCTTTTTCTTCAAGAGTATAGCTACTTAGATCAACTATTTCCATTCTATCCCTTAAAGGCGCAGGTATAGAGCTCAATTGATTTGCTGTTGCGATAAAAAAGACACGGCTGAGATCTAATGGCACATTAAGATAATGATCTGTAAATACATTATTTTGTTCAGGATCTAGAACCTCTAATAAGGCACTGGAAGGATCACCTCTACCATCTGCCGCCAGTTTATCAATTTCATCAAATAAGATGACTGGATTCATTGTTCCTGCTTTTTTCAAAGCATCAGCGATTTTTCCTGGCATACTTCCAATATATGTTCTGCGATGTCCACGTATTTCAGCTTCATCTCGCACACCACCTAAAGCGACCCGTATAAATTTACGATTTAAAGCTTTTGCTATCGATTTGCCTAAACTGGTTTTACCAACACCAGGAGGTCCCACAAATAACAAAATGGGGCCTTTTAAAGAATCTTTCAAAGCACAAACCGCTAAAAATTCGAGAATTCTTTTTTTAACTTTTTCTAGGCCATAATGATCTTTATCTAAAACAAGTTTTGCATCTTGCAGCTGAATTGTTCCATCAGAATATGTTTGCCAAGGAATATCCAATAACCATGAAATATAGGTGTGACTTACCATATACTCTGGCGAACCAGGTTGCATAAGATTCATGCGCTCAACTTCTCTCAAAGCAACTTCTTTAGTTTCTTCGGTCATTTTACTTTTATGAATGCGTTCAACAAGATCAACAGGATCATTTGCATTTAATCCAGTAGCTTTTCCTTCTAAGTCACCAAGTTCTTTTTGCAATAACTTCATTTGTTCGCGCAAAAAGTAACGCCGTTGTTGTTTGCCCATTTCCGATTTAACTTCGGTATTAATTTTTTGCGAGATTTCTAAAACTTCAATTTCACGAATAAGTAAAGAATGAATTTGTCTTAAACGCGTTTCAAGATCTTGTGTTTCCAATAAATCTTGTTTTCCTTTAAAATCTAAACTTAAATAGGGAATAATTAAATTTGCTAAATATGCTGCATCTTGAACATTCTCTATAAATAAATTAGCTTCATTGGGAATATTTGGTGAAAGACTTATAGCTTTTTGTACTAGTTGTTTCATAGCTTTTCCCAAAGCAACAACTTCAATATTTGACTGATCATCTGTTACATTATCAGTGTCTAAATATTCAATTTCAGCTGCAAGGTGATCAACTTCAGAATTAACGTAGTTAATAACCTTAAAACGTCTGACTCCTTGAACGACCGCCCCATAAGTGTTGTCAGGAAATTTCATTACTTTAAGAATTTTAGCTTCTGTTCCTATTTCATAAAGATCTTCAGGTAATGCTGCTTCAGCTTCAGTATTTCGCTGGGCTAAAATACCAATACGACCACCTATACGAATGGCTCTATCAACTGATTCACTTGTCCATTCCTTACCAGCAGTAAATGGCAAAACATTATGAGGAAATAGTACAGTATTTTTTACAGGTACTATTTTTAAGATCTTTAATTCTTCTTTTTCTTCAGCTTGTTTTTCTTCTGTTTCCTTAGCCTTTTTTGCTAGAACTTTTATTTTTTTATTAATCACGACTGGTAGTTGAGCTGAATCCTCACTAAGAGAGTCATTCTGTTTATCAACTTTAACTTCATCGGCTTTAGAAATTTTGCTATTTTTTTTGTCTTCCATGATACCCTCTTAACGCCCTCGACAGTTGCGGCCAAAGGAATTTATATTCATTCTCCTTGCGAATATGGCCAGGAAATGGAATATGTCAATATCTAAAAGATTCTTAATTATACAGCAGCTTATTTCTTGCATCTTAGGCAAAA
Organism: uncultured Oligoflexia bacterium; assembly: GCA_964435255.1. Taxonomy (GTDB): domain Bacteria; phylum Bdellovibrionota_B; class Oligoflexia; order Silvanigrellales; family Silvanigrellaceae; genus Silvanigrella. The sequence continues at coordinate 3,340 of CAYSZE010000155.1, read as the reverse complement.
TCCTGTTAAGGGCTTTAAACTTACGGCTACAGTAAGGTTTTTCTGAAACTGAAATGTGTGCTGTTCATTTTTGAATATGATTTGGAGGATTTGTATTATGTCACGCGTATGTGAACTATCTGGTAAAGGCGGTTTAGTTGGAAACCGTGTTTCTCATGCTAAAAACAGAACGAAGGTACGCCTTCTGCCTAATTTACAAGAAAAAAGCATTTATGCCCCAAGTCTAGGCAAATTTGTTAAAGTTCGTTTGAGCACAAGCGCTTTACGCACTGTAAACAAAATAGGGATCGAAGCTTACTGTGCTAAAAAAGGCATTATTATCAAGTAATTTCCTATAAAACTTAAAAAAAAGAGGTTATGAAATATTTCATAACCTCTTTTTTTTGTCTAAAAAATAAACAACATGCATACTTTTTAAACAATTTAACCATATGACAAAAACTTAACTGCATAATTTATAAGAGTTTTTTTTGGCATAAAACTTGCTGGCTATTGGTTAAATATATTTTTATATAAGGGTAAATATATGCGAAATGTCATAAAGGTAACTTTCATTACTTTCATAATAACAACAAGCTTTTTAGCTTGTATAAGAGATAACTATTATAGCCAAGAACTAACTAGTAATAATGAACAATGCGAACGCAAATACCTTAATACAAAGACCAACGAAAAATTGTGTAATCCCATCGGGTATGAAGAACAACCAGAATCAAATTTTTCTCTTTTACTTAAGATTTTCATTTAATAGTATAGTTTGAGGACTTAACAACTTCATTCTCACTTCATGATCCAATTGCTCAATTTTCTCTTGCATCATTTTAAAAGCCCTAGAAATAAGATCATCGACCTGCTCTAAAGAAAGACCTTTAGTTTCAATAGGATCCATAACTTCGACCAAAACCGTGCCAGCTTGCCACTGACTATAATCCAAAGAAAATTTTAAATTACTAACAGCTATCAGCTGAACAGGAACCTGATTTTGAATAGCAGCATAAAAAGCTCCTTTTTTAAAAGGTTTTAATCCTAGTCCATGGCTTCTTGTTCCTTCGGGGAAAATCCATAGAGAAGAGCCTTCTTGTAAAGCGGAATCAACATTTTTCATTGTTGACATGGCTTTTTTATGATTTTTTCGATTCACAAATAAGTTTCCAGCAAGATAAAATACCCAACCAAAAATAGGTATCCAAATTAATGACTTTTTTCCTATGATTAAAGTATTATTTTCAATAACTCTGCCAAATATAATTGCATCAAAATAAGACTGGTGATTTGCAATTATAACCTTAGCACGAGTATCAAGCATTTTTTGTTTTTCGCGTATAATAATTTTAATATTCATTAACTGTGCAGATAAATAAGAAAAAATTCTTCCAAATAAAACATTATTATTTTTATTTCTAAAGCGAATAAAAAAAACAAATAACAACAAAAAGCTCAAGAAAAAAAACAAGAAAAATATAAATAAATATCTAATATTTTTCAGCAAAAATCCAGCCATAATATTCCCAACTTTAAAAGAATTATAAATAAAACTAACAAATATTAATTTTATCAGCTTTATAAAATCAAAAAAATTTGGCTTTGACAATTCATTTTTTTGTAACATAATGAAATTTATAATGATACTCTACAAGGTAGCCTATGATTGAGCATTATTTAGAAGCATTCAAAAGGATTGAAAAGAGCTTTCCTGCTATTATAAATGACTGCATACATTTAGACTTTAAACAGCATTCAGGCCATATCGTCGTAGGGAGTATTATCCATGGCAATGAAACGGGGTCTCTACCCGCCACAATAGAGATTATTCAAAAGCTTATTGCTAAAAAAATTTTATACGGAGGCAAAATTTCTTTTTTCCTGGGCAACAAAAAAGCTGCTTTACAAAATAAACGCTTTATAGATCATGATTTAAACCGCTGCTTTGCAGAACAAAATAACACCACTCTTTCCCATGAAAAAAAACGCGCTTTAGATTTGAAAAATCTTTTAATTACTGCAGATGTCTTTATTGATTTTCATCAAACTACCAGACCTAGTCTAGAATCTTTTTATATTTTTGCTATGCATAAACAGAGTTATCTTTGGGCAAGAGCTATTGGTAGCAGTCGTATTTTTGTGACAAGAAGATCCTCTAAACCCTATTCCATTGAAGGGATGTGCTCTGATGAATATGTGCGTTCTTTAAATAAACCAGGAATTACTTTAGAATTAGGCCAGCAAGGAATAAATCAATACAGCACGGAAGTGTGTTTAAAAGCAATTATAAATACCATAAAAACAATGGATTTAATTAAATTAAAAAACAGAAATATCATACAACTTGCCAAAAAAAATCAAGATTTTAAAATTCTTGAAATGAAATATTCAGAAAAATTTCATAATAATAATACAAAATTATTAATAGAAATAAAAAACCTAGAAAAGGTAACAAAAAACCAGAAATTAGGCGAATTAAACAAAGAGCATTTCTTTTATGCACCTTTTGAAGGACACATTCTTTTCGCCCAATATCCAGAAAGAAATCAAGAACAATTTGTGATTGAACCTCTTCCGACTTATATTTATTCATTAGCAACTGCATTTAAAGGTTTCCCTAAATAATATCACTCCATGCCTTGCGTATTCATATCCCCTTATGCTTTACAGATGGAGTTACCAAAATGGGGCTTGTTTTCATTCCATTCAAGAGGTGAGCATGACACAATTTGCAAAAGTGCAAGCAACCCGAAGTGCTTTCTTAAGAGCTGACATCATAGTTATTATAATTGTTATTATTTTAGGTATGGGTCTTGCTGATTTTTTTTCATCTGGCAATTCTCCTTATCTAGAAAAAGTTGACATTAATACGTCTATTTCATCACTCCCTAGCTATTCCTTGCTTTCCTTTGTTCGTAGTTTAATAGCATTAATATTAAGTTATTTATTTGCAATTATATATGGAACTTTAGCAGCAAATAATAAGTCATTTGAAAAAATTATGATTCCCTTGCTTGATGTGTTGCAAAGCTTACCTGTTGTCGCTTTTTTAACAGGATTTGTTTTAGCGTTGATTTCCATATTTCAAGGAAGCCGCTGGGGGCTTGAGTTTGCTTGCATACTAACAATTTTTACAGGTCAAGTTTGGAATCTTGCCTTTGCTTATTATGACTCGCAACGAACCTTACAACCAGAGTTTAAAGAAGTCGCAAAAATATATAAATTGACTATACTCCAAAAGTTTTTCTTCGTTGATTTTCCTAACGGCTACAGACCCCTCATATATAATGGCATGATGTCCATGGCAGGGGGATGGTTCTTTTTAACAACATGTGAAGCTTTTACTCTTGGCAACAAA
>CAYSZE010000154.1:0-3617 GCA_964435255.1 uncultured Oligoflexia bacterium | reverse complement strand
AGTAGCAAATACAGTTTTCATGTTAATGTTACCAATTAGTTATATAATTATAATTTAATATATAACATTTTATTTCTATTTCAAAGAGCACACAAAAAAACAATAAGCTTTCTTTATATTATATAGATTAATACCCACAATTCGATTTTGCGCGAGCAGGATACTTTATAAGTAAAGCTTGAATAGTTGCTAATATTTTCTTTTTATCCTGAGAATCAATATTTCTTTTTTCAATAACTTTGAAATAATCATTTGGTAAATAATGCATTAAGAAAGCATATAGTCCATTTTCATAAACGGAATTTATAAAAATACTTTCACTGAAATTTTTTGCTTTTTTATTAAGTTCATTTAACGCTGATACATTGCCAAAAGGTATAGATTTCCACTCTTTTAATTTAGGATCTTTTTGCGAAAGTTCACTTAAATAACTTGCAAGCAAAGTATTAATACTTTTATAAATATAAAAATCTGAATACATAGGGTTTTTAATATCATAGCCAAATTCGAACAATCGCACTTGTAATTTTAAATCTTGCAAATCTTCATTTAAAACACTTTCTAATTGGGACATTTGCAATGAAATTTCTTCAGGAGATACCCATGCTCCAACTCCTTGCTTTGCTAATTGCTCCCAAGGAAACAATGGTCCTGGATCAGATTTTCGTCCAATTGCTATATCAGAATGCCCCACTACACATAATGGATCAATTTTATAGCGGCTTTGAATGCCCTTTGCTAACTGAATGATTAATTTAATTTGCGAAGAAATGTAAGGTTTCCAATCTCTTTCATATATAGGACACTGATCACTATTTTGATTGTTTATACATCTAAAGCCTAAATTAACAATTTCAACTCCTACTGAGGTGTCATTTAAATCAGCACGCCGTTTCCAATAGCTCACACCAGCATGATAAGGACGTTTTTTCTCATCAACTAATTTATAAATCTTTTTTCCTGTATCAGGGATTAGCCAGTGCGCACTAACTCCATCTGGATTTTTTGTCAATTGAGCCAAAGAATTTTCAAAATTTAAGGCCGTATAATGAAAAATTAATGAACTGATTCTTTCATTTTGCGCACGTGAAGGAAAATTTACGACTTCATAATTTTTTTGAACTATATAATCATTTGAATTTTCTTTTGAATTATCACTCTTACCACAAGCAATTAATAAAAACGGACTAAATAACGGAACAAATTTAATAATTTTCATTTTTTTTCCTTAATTAGTATGTATAGATTAAAATAAGAATTAAAATGAAGTTGTTTTATTTAACTTCAAAATGAGAATTTCATAGTCTTTTATAAACAGCAAGGAAAAATGAATAGAAAAAAATGATATTAATATCCTATTAAATAGAAATAAATAAATTCTAATTTCTTAATTAATCTAATTACAATGAATATACAAAAGTTAATTCAGGACTTACTTGCACATCACCATACATATAACCAATTAAAATTCCAAGTAACATATTCAATTTTTTTGTCATTGCCCATTTATAACCAGGAACGACACCACCAATAAGATCATTATAAGTCTCTGTTTGCTTATTGCTTTTTTTAATATCAACAGCTTCATATCCTCCAAATAATCCAAGATAAATTCCACTAACTGTAGGAGGAGAAAGAAAAAAGTTTAACCGCAACTGTGATTGCCACCCTAAGACTTGTGGATCAATATTATTTGTATCAAAGTATGTTCCATATAAAGCAATTTGAATATGCTGCGTTAAATAGGTTGAAACTCCTGCAGAATAAACTCCAAATAAAGGTCCTAAAAGATTTAACGAAAGTCCAATATTCGGCGGCACAGTAGACTCTTTTTCCTCATATGCCAATATACTTAGTTGATAAAATAGACTAAAAGTAAATAAAAATACTAAGAACAATTTTTTAAGGGACATCATTTTCACCATACTTTTCTATTTTTGTCATTAATGAAGCTGTATCTTTATTAGGATAAAAAACATTATCATCATTCAATTTAAAAGTAACTTTATGAAATCCGTTTAATTTATTCTCTTTATCACAGCCAATAATTTCAAGATTAGATTGAAAAGTTGTAGAATTTAGTTTAGCTGGATCATCAATACTTCCTTGTAATGATTTACGGCAATCTAAAGATCTTTCCATTTCTATTGCAAATAAATCTTTTTGTTCAATCTTATCTTTTTGTAGCTGAAATGAGTATATTTCTTGTTTTAATTCCTTTTCAGATACTATCACTTTCTTAGAAACATAAATAAGCATGCCATTGCTAGCAAAAAATTCAAGGGGTTTTTTATCTATTTGAATTCCTGAATAGTGTTTAACTCTTAGCCATCCACCATAACCTTTTCGTAATAATATAACTGTAGCTAAACTTGGATTGTCTTGACAACCTTTCATTATCACAAAAGCTTCCTCATCATTTATATTCAATATTTTACCCCTAGATTCATAAAAATAAGTAAATTTTTGCTCTTTAGCGGTATAATTTAAATATTTCGGGCACACATTACATTGCATAAAAAGAGTATTAAATTTTTCTTTAACTTCTTCTCCACAAATAGGTGCATAAACTTCTGCGTTTGTAAAGTGTTGCAAATTCACAACTAAAGGAGTATCTAAATTCTCTTGCACTTTTTCTTTCGCAACAATTTTTTCAGGTTTTTTAACAGGTAATGAAATATATTTTTTTAGAGTTGGAAATTTTTCAACTATTTTTACTTTTCCATAATCAATTAACTGCTGGCTATCTTGCGGGAAAAATTTATATAATAAAACAGCAGCGATCAAGCTTGGTGTTAATAGCAAAATTAATAAAATAAAAAATTTTTTCATAGTTCAAAAATACTGTAACTGTTGTGTAACATGTTTAACTATTTTAGATACATCTTGCCCACTTAAACCTAATTTATCAAGTTCAAGTTGATTAACTCTTGTATCCCTATGATAATTTTGAAATGCATTCCCAAATCTGTGCGCAATAACATCAGATAAATTCATAATATTAATTAATTTATTTTGCTCAGTTGATAAGGTTTTAGGTCGAAAATTTTCCTCTGTATGATGATACTTTATAAGTAAAAGAACACTTTGTGGTAATTGCCACTTTTCAAGCAATACTTCTCCTAATTGCTCATGCGTTTCTAACTTTAATAGCTTTTCAGCAATATTAAAATCTACTTTATCACGAATACACCTTTCTGTTACTTGTTTCATAAGATTTTTGTCAGATATTGCTCTAACTAATAAACCGACATCATGTAACAGACCAGCAACCAACAAGTCTGAAACAGCATCTACTTTTAAATGTTTGGCAATTTCTATTGAAATTTGCGATACCCAAGAACAATGTTTTGTAAATGCTTTTACATTAAAAAAATCGATTGGTTCAAATTCAAATAATTTTTCAATGGAATATTTTATAAGTATTTGCATTAAAGAACTTAAACCAATTCTTGTCGCTCCAACTTTTAAATCACTGGTCGACTGCCCCATTGAATAAATTGAGGAATTAGCTAATTTTAATATACTAGATGTAATACCTGCATCTTTTTGTGCAAGTGATGCTAGTTTTGCAATATCTGCTTCAGTACTATACATTTGCGCTAAACACTCTCGCA
>CAYSZE010000153.1:0-7959 GCA_964435255.1 uncultured Oligoflexia bacterium | reverse complement strand
TTCTATATTATCGTAGCCTGCATTTAAAAATGTTAAATCTGAATTGATATCATTTTCAATTTTTTGTATAGCATTTTTCAGATTATCATTTCCAGCTATTATTGTATCTAAAACGGGTTGTGATAAATCTATTTTTTTGTTTTTTATTTCAATAAGTAATGTTTCAAATATATGAGTAAATTTAACTATTTTTTCAAGTCCTACAACACCAGCAGAACCTTTAATGGTATGTAAAAAGCGTAAAATTTTATCCATTTTTGAAAAATCGGTAGGATCTTTCTCTAACTGCATGAAAATAGCTTCTGTTTCATCTAACATTTCTTTAGTTTCAGAAATGAAAGTATTAATAAGTTCTATTTCAAAGGATAGGTTATCCATTTAACACCTTTATTTAGCTTTTAACCTATGAACTGTTGTATTATCATAAGACTCTATTTCATACTCCTCAGACAACTGTAAAATGCTTTCTGCGCCTCCTAGTATTAAATAACCATTGGGGTTTAATAATCTTGAAAAACGCGAAATAATGCTCTTTTTATTTTCAATACTCTGATAAATTAACACATTACGACAAAATATAATATCAAAAGGTTCTGTCATAGGCCAACTCTGCAATAAGTTTAACTGCTTAAAAGTCATAAAAGCGCTAAGTTCTGGTTTAACTTTATAAAAGGGAGTCGTTGCCCCATCGACCTTGGTTTCATCAAAATATTTTGTGATATACAAAGGAGATAAGCCTCTTTGCACTTCTAGCAACGAATAAATACCACTTTTGGCTTGGTTTAAAACCCTGTCACTAATATCGGTACCAAAAATTTCATAAGTTTTATAAATACCTTTTTCTTTTAAATCGCTCATTGTCATAGCTATTGAATAAGGTTCTTGCCCCGTGCTAGTTGCAGCACACCAAATTCGTATTTTATTGGCATTCGCCATAATTTTTGGTACATATACATATTTAATAAAATCAAATAATTTTGGATCACGAAAAAATGAAGTTTCATTATTGGTTGCTATATCTAAAATTAACTCTTTTATTTGTCTACTTAAACCATTGACTTGAATATCATTCCACAGAGTATCAATACTTGTTATATTTAACTGTTTGATTAAATTTTGAACTCTAGAAAGTAACAAATATTTATTTGAATTATCATAAATAATTCCTGTTTCTGTCTCAATCAAATTAGAAAAATAATTTAACAGATGATCTTTATAGTTTTCCATAAGCAAGAATTCATTCTCCTATTGTAAATTTTGTCCTATTATTTCATATAAAACTAAAATTTTATCTTTTAATAGGTTATCACTATCTGCTTCACGCCCTTCTTTTTTTATGGATTGGCATAAAATACTTAGTATTTCATTGGAAATTTGCATTAATTTTATCAGTTTATCTTTATTAAATTCTATTTTATTAGCATTAAGACAACTTATATACTTTGCACAATCTGTTGCAATACTTTCAGCAACTTTAGCATTTATAAAACTAGCAGCTGCTTTAATAGCAGTAAATTCACCCTGTAATTTTTTAAGCTCATCGGTATTATTTGCAACAGGCACATGATCATTAACATATTTTTCACATATTTTCAACATATTCGGTTGGACAGATTGTTCAAAACAATTGATATATTCAACAATCATAGGTTGAGATTTTGTGCTTTGAACCGTTTCATTAGTTATGGACTTAGAATCTGTCTGTTGTGGTTTTTGTTCTGCATTTTGCTTTAAAGAATTGTCTTTTCCTTGATTATTCAATAAATATTCCGAATAGTTTACCACTTCTTTCGATAAAGTTTCTGTAGTTATAAATCCTTTTTCAAGAACAATTTCTGTAAATGCTCTCTGTTTGCTACTTATTTTTTGAAATAATTTTTCTAATATATCTTGTTTCATTAAACCTAATTCATAAGAACAAGTTAAAAAGTCTTTACCTAATAACTGTTGGCGCATAATAATTTGCAACAAATCGTTTTTTGTTAGTATATTTAATTCATATAATACTTCTGGTAATGAAGGAACAAGTCTTAACTGCTCTAACATAACTTCTAGCACTTGTTCTACACTTAATAAATTTTTATCTAACAAATATTGACTTAAAAGCACTTTTTTTTGTTCCTTTATTCAGTTATTTTTAGTAAGTGTTGCCCACAATCATCAATACTGCTCATTAAATCAAAATGTCCTGCCGCATAAATGGCTCCTGGCATCCCCCAAACTGTAGAAGAAGCTTGATCTTGAATAATGACTGTTCCAGAAGATGACTTGATAGCCTGCGCACCAACCATGCCATCTTCGCCCATGCCAATTAATACAAATACTGTACAATATTACGCATAATTTAACGCTAAAGACTCAAATAAATTATCTACTGCGGGCCGTACAGAATTTCTTTTTGGCCCCTGATCGAGACGTACATAAATATTACCGTCAGATCTTTTTTCAACTGACATGTGGTAATCACCAGGGGCGACATAAATATGTCCCGCCTTTATAATTTCCCCATGTTTACCTTCTGTACAAGTATGCCCTGAAATAACTTCAATTCTTTTGGCTAACGCTTCTGTAAACTTAGGCGGCATATGCTGGGCAATTAAAATTGGGACATTTAAACTTTTTCCTTTTAACAGTGCCAACATTTTTTCCAATGCATTTGGCCCTCCAGTAGATGAACCAATGCCAATGACTTTTGGTTTTTTTAAAAACAAATTACTTAAATTTATTTTTTCTATGCTTTTTTCAATATAAGGAGAAGGCACATCCTTCACCATTTCAGTTTTCTTTAAATTTTTTTCTAATTTTCCTTTAAATTGTAATACTTTTGGAATTAATTCTTTCTTTATACCATCTAAGGCTTCTTCAAGTGAACCAGAATTTCCTGTAGGTTTTGCAATAAAATCGGAAGCACCTGCTTTCAAAGCTTTAAAAGCCAGATCAATTCCTTCTCCAGTTGGTGCTGCAAAAATAATAACTTTTTGCTCTAATTTTCTATTCTTCATTTCTTCTAAAGTTTGCATGCCATCCATAACAGGCATTTCTAAATCTAAAATAAGTATATCTACAGCATTTTGTTCAATTTTTTCCAAAGCAATTTTACCATTTGCAGCAACACCTACTACGGTAATTTCATTATTTTCTTCTAAAGCAGACTTTATTTGCGAGCGAAAGACCACAGAATCATCAACAACTAATACACGCATAAGTTACTCTTCCACTTTAACTTTTTTTATTTAAATATTTAATAATATTATCAACATTAATAGCACTTAAAAGGGTATTTGAAACTTTATAAACACCAAGCATAAATTCACGAATATTTTCGGGCACCGTTTGCGGAGTGGGTTCAAAATCTTTTTCCGATACTTCTATCACATCACTTATTTCATCCACTTGAAAAGAAACCAACATACCATCAAGTTTACAAACTATATTTATAAATTCATCTGGCAGTGCATCTAAAAAACCAAATAATTGCCGAAGACCAATTGCTGTTGCAACTTGCCCCCGTAAATTTATTAAACCCCGAACATAGTCTGGTGCTAACGGGATTGTGGTCATAAACATAGAACGCACAACTTCTTGCACTCGGTTCACTTCAATCCCATACAATTTATTGTCTAAATAAAAAGTTGAAAATTGCCTTGTTTCCGAATGAATTATTGTATGAGTGGTGTTTACATTTGCTACTTCTACTTTTTCAGTCATAATTATTCTCCAGAACCGACAGCTTGCTTAAAGACAATTTTATCAATTTCGGCTATCATTTTTTCTGCATTTAATTTTTCCATGTAATTAAAAAAACCTGCTTTTTTACCTTCTTCAATATCTTTAGGGCCAAATTTTGTCGTAATCGCCATCATCGGTAAATGTGAATAAGTTTTATTGTTTTTAACTCTGCGCGCAAACTCTAAACCATCCATAAGAGGCATTTCAACGTCTGAAAGAATAAAAGAATAATGGTTTTTAGGTGATTTTTCTAAAATTTCTAGCGCATTTTGCCCATCAAATGCAGTATCAACAATAAAACCAGCATCTTCTAAAACAGTTTTAACATAATTTCTGAAAAATGAACTGTCTTCAGCATACAGAATTCTATAATTTAAGCGTTGCGATTTTAAATCTTTTTCTTGAATTTCTTCTTTCATTTCATCTGGTTTTTTTACATGCCCAATTTGAATTTTTTCTCGTAATATTTCTATCATTCCAAGGATGTCTGCAACTACAATAATATTATTATCGGTTGCTATAGTTCCTAATATTCCTAAGGGATCTTTAATTGATTGATTAATTTTTGTTGCTACTTCAATAATATCGTGAACAGCATTTACTTCTATTCCAAAAAGATTGTTATTTTTCTTTACAACAATAATAGGTATTCTGCTCGAGTCATTTTTAACTTTACTTTCAAAGTGTAAATTTAAAAATTGTGGTAACGAGAAAATAGGTAACAAAGTCTCACGGTAACGAATTACTTTTTGTTCTCCAGAAAATTCAAAAGCTGCACTTTCAAACTCTTCAATTCTGTTTACTAAAGTCAAAGGAATCGCATATTGCCCTGGAGCACCAACATCTATTAATAGATATTCACAAGAGTCAAAATGATAATAATTTGATAGTTTGCTTTTTATAACTGTCGATTTTTTATTATCAGAATTATCTAATGAAATATGAGCTCTATTAGCTATACCTAGAACATCTAGTGTTAAAGCAACAGAACCATCACCCATTATAGATGCGCCTGAAAAAACCTTTAAATCTTTCAAAAATTGTGTTAAAGGTTTTACAACAATATCAGCCGAATCTGCAATTTCATCCACAATTAAGCCAAATAAAAAATTATCTGCATTCAATATGACTATATTTGTTATATTCATTTCTAAGTCAGAAGAACTTATTTTTTTATTAAAAAGAACTTCATTTAAAGAAATAACTGGTATAAGTTTTCCACGCAGCCTAAAAACCATATTCCCTTGCAAAGATTCTATTTTTTCAACCGATTGTTCAGAACCATCAATCATTATGAGTTCGACTAATTTAGTTTGAGGTATTGCAAATTTTTGTTGATTTCCTTTAACAATTAAAGCAGGTAAAATAGCTAAACTTAATGGAATTTTAATAAAGACCGTTGTTCCTAATCCAGGAGTGCTAAACAATTCAACCAAACCACCAATTTTTTCAATGTTTGTTTTAACAACATCCATACCAACACCACGGCCAGATATATTTGAAATAGAAGCTGCCGTTGAAAAGCCAGGGTAAAATATAAACATCTGAATTTCTTTTTCAGACATTTTACTTAACTGTTCAGGAGTCACAAAGCCTTTTTCGATTGCTTTTTCACCAATCCTTTTAATATCCAGACCTTTACCATCATCAATCACTTCAATAATAACTAAACCATTTTCATTATAAGCTTTAATTTGGATGAGGGCTGTTTCTTTTTTTCCGATCTTTTTTCTATCATCAACTGTTTCAATACCATGATCAATAGCGTTTCTGACAATATGCATTAAAGGATCTTTTACTGCTTCAATAACTGTTTTATCTAATTCAGTTTCAACTCCCAGTAATTGAAGTTCAATTTTTTTATCGAGTTCTCTTGATAAATCTCGGACAACTCTTGAATATACAGTTAATATATTTCCAATCGGCTGCATTCTTGTTTTCATAACTTCAGACTGCAATTCAGCTGTTAATATATTAAGGCGCTGGCTCATTTTTAAAAATTCTTGGTCTTGATCATTATCCTTTGCATGTTGCAATAACTGGTTGCGGATAAGAACCAATTCGCCTACTAAATTCATCAGACTGTTTAAGAGAGAAACTTGCACACGAATTGTTTCATTAATATTATCATCATTAGCTCCTTTTTTTAAGTCTTTTTCAGGAGCATTCGTTACAACAGCTTGATTTCGATTTGTATTTTCTTCTTTTTTAACAATAGGTAAATCATTTTCAATAGGTTTTGTGGCAACTGTAGCCGTATTTTCTTTTATTTTACCGTCGGGTTCGCCAAAAAAACCAAATCCTTGACTATTGTCATCATTACCAGTTGTCACTTTAACAGCTCTTTCTTTGTTATTATTTACTTCAAAATTAGTTTTCTCATTATCGACAGCTAAAATAATATCCTTTAGTATAGGATATTTTTTCGTAAAATTCATTACTATAGAGTTAAAAAATTGAACAAGTAATTTATCAAGATCTTCACATTGTTCAGGTTCTTTCTTTATTTTTTTAATACTTTCTAATGCAATCTCTATGTAATCTAGGCCGATGAAAATGCAATCAATTAGCTCTTTTTTAAGAAGCAATTTTTCTTTTCGGACGGGATCTAAACAAGTTTCTAATGCATGAGCTAAACGTCCTATTTTTAAAAAACCAAACAGTTGCGCTGAGCCTTTTATCGTATGGATGTCGCGATAAATTGAAGCAAGTTGGTCTTTGTTTAATCCATTTTTTTGAATTTCTGTCAAATTTGTTGATATCCGATCCAACATTTCTTGACACTCTTCTAGATATTCTTGAAATGCCGCTTCTTGTTTTACTGTCATGAGAAATCCTTAAACAGGCAATAAATTAGAAAAGATATTTACTTTATAAAGTATTTGCCTAACATCAACAATTGTCACATTTTTGTTATTAATATTTAAGTTTCCTAAAATTCCTTTTCTATCTGCTACAAGTCCATCAACGTCTTCAATATCCTCAACAATATCAATTATTTCATTTACTTCAAAGCCAATTAATTGGTTGTTTTCCTTAACTACAATCACACTTGAATTTTCATTCGTTTCATTCTGATCATTCTCTATATCCAAAATATTATTTAAACTAAATATTGGCATAACTTGATCGCGATACTTAACCACTTTAAGCTCACCTGCTCGTTTTATACTTTTTTTATTAATTTCTTCAATGCGATAAATATGACTTAATGGCAAACCATAAACAGATTTTTGATTAATTTTCATTAGTAAATAATTCACTCTATTTTCATTTATATTAGTCTTTAATAGTTTTTCTGCTGTTGGTTTTTGCTTTAAAAAATTCACTCCTGAAAATTCTACTAACTTTTTTACATCTAAAACTAAACCAATAGTTCCATCCCCTAGAAAAGTAGCCCCAAAATAAATACCATGTTTATTAAAAAAATTTGGGATATTTTTTAATACTATTTCTTCAGAGTCAATGATATTATCTATTGGAATTGCAAAAGACATTTCATCTGATTTAATCAATATAATTTCAATATAACTATTTTTTTCATAATTTTCACTACTTAATTTTAGCAACTTATCTAATTCTATTAAAGGATATATTTTATTATTGCGACGCAATACTTTTTGATTATATATAAATTGTAATTCATTATAAAATATCTCTCTTTCCATTCTTAAAATAAACTCAATATCATCCTCAGGGATTGCAAATATTTTACCTTTTATTTCAATAATTAATGAATTAATTATCGTAACAGACTTAGGTATTGGTAATTTTATCGTAAATTCAGTTCCTTTATTTAAGACAGATTCAATAGCTAATTTGCCTCCTATGGTTTCAACCGAAGTTTTTACCATATCCATTCCAACCCCACGGCCAGATATGTCTGTGACTTTAGCTGCTGTACTAAACCCAGGTGAAAATATAATTTCTAAAATTTCTTTTTCTGACATTTCATTTAGCTCTGTCGCAGAATATAAACCTTTTTCTAAAGCTTTTGCTTTAATTTTTATAGGATCAATGCCTCTGCCATCATCTTTTATATTTAAAAAAAAGTAATTACTATCTTCAAAGCATCGAACCAAAATAGTACCTGTTGGTAACTTTTGTAATTTTTTCCGTTCTTCAGGTAATTCAATACCATGATCAACACTATTGCGAATCAAATGAATGACACTATGCCCGCAGACTTCTGCTAAAGAGTTTGCAACTCTTATATTTTCACCTTCAAAC
>CAYSZE010000152.1:0-6917 GCA_964435255.1 uncultured Oligoflexia bacterium | reverse complement strand
TCCATAAAAAGAATATAGAAACAGGAATAGCTGCTAAGAAGCTAGCAAGAACAAAAGAATATTTTATATTTACTTCTGATAATCCACAAGAGTATAAAAACAAGATTATCATAATTCCAGGTGGAAGTTTTTTACCAAAATTAAGCATAAACTCATTCTGAATTATATTTTTTGGTAAAATAAAAGGAATATATCTAAATACAAAAGTTACAATAGCGATAGTAAAAATTAAAAATAGTAATTCAGTTAATGACATGCTTTTTCCCATATATTTTATACCATTCATGAATTAGCATTAAAGCAAAATACAATACAACTGCAATTAATAAGCTTTTTTTAAATAATAAAAAAGAAATAAAATAACAAAAAACTCCTAAAATGACTGATATATAATATTTTGAGGTTAGCAAGCCATCAAGAGCCATTATCAAAAAAAGAGCAGTTAAAGCGTATACTAAAAACTCAGTATCAAAATGTCCTAGTAGAGTATAGCAATAAACTCCAACAAGTGTTCCTATTACCCAATAAAAATGACTCAAAAAAGAAACATAAAAGCTATATAAATTATTATAAGACTTTGGATTATTTGCTAGCAATGCATAAGATTCATCAGTTAAAGCTGAAACCATATAAATTTTTAAAAGAGGGTGTGTTTTGAATTTATCTAGAAAAGAAAAACCATAAAATACATGTCTTAAATTTACAATAGCAGTTAAATAGACTATGCTCCAGAAAGAGTTGTTTGCAATTAACATACTTACCAAAATAAACTGCGAGGCTCCTGCATAGATTATTAGACTGATTAATGGAGCTATAAACCAAGGATAACTCAATTTTTGACATACAATACCAAAAGACAGTCCAATAGGAACATAGCCAGTTAGCGCAGGAATACTATCAATAAAAGCTTCTTTAAAGCAATTTTGTTTTAAATTATAATCCATAATTTTTCCCTAATTTTTTTTAAAACAAACTAAATGTGTTCCAGAATTAAATTTATTTCCTTTTGAAGTTGCATATATTCTTTCATGTTTAATTAGAGTAAAGTTATTTTCTAATGCCATATTAATTAAGTTTTCAACATACGTTTTACATTCTACTTCATAATCTAAACCAGCAACAAGAGCTTGGAGTTCCAGAAACATCAAGCGATAATACGCCAAAAATGAGTTTGAAATATCAAAATTATTTTGTATTAAGTTAGTCATTTTTACCAATAAATCTTTACACATTATACAAGATAATTCCAAATGACCCGATAATACTTCTATTTTTATTTTTGGAAACAAATGATGTGCAAGACGTACCAATTCAATTTCTTCATCCGAACAAGAAATTGGTAAATTTTTGATTTGCGGAGCAAGTTTTAAAAGATCAATAATATATCCTAAATGATGATTTATTATGTTTTCATAACGTTGATGCTTCGTTTTAAAAGGCGAAATAAATTCATCAGAAATTATTAAATATCCACCTTCTTCAAGAATTTTATTAGCATGTTGGAATAAAAAATAAGTATTAAAATGGTGTGATGCCCCTACAGAAATAGCAAGATTTAAAGAATTTTCAGGTTCAAATTCAAAAAAACCTTTTTGCACAGGATTCACAAACAGATTATCTTTAAATTTTTCTTTTAAATACAGAAAAGCCGTCGGACTTGGCTCAATTGTATCTACTTTACTATATGACTCAATTACTTCGAGAAGCATCTGCAAAGCAGTACCTGGTCCAGAACCAATATCAATAAAATAATTTATTGGGATTTTATTGTTAACTAAAAATTTATAAATAGCTATAATCTGATATGCATAAGCAGGATGCACTGCTTCAAAAAAATTATAAGCATTAACATCAATTTTATTTTCAAAAAGATTCCAATTTTTATTAGATAATATGCCTAAATTTTCTAATTTATTATTTTTATTACTTATAAACAATGGTGCATTAAAATTTTGCTCATTTATACTTTTTAATTCACTTAATAAAGACTGTTTTATGTAAGCTGTATCTTTAGTGCTTTTTAAATAAATATCGATATCTTCCTTTAAATTTTTTTCATAATTTATATTACAATTTAAAAAAGAATAAATTTCAATATTTTTCTCAAAGTTTATATTAATTAAATAATTAATTTTCCATAGATATTGTGAGGAATTGTAAAAACACTTTACTGTATTTATTATATTTTCATCATCAAAATCAGATTTATTTATTTGTACATAACCATATTCAATTCCATTTTGAATTTCAATCCACTGTTTTTCTAAAAATTGTAAAAGAATTTCTTTTTTTTCTAGTTTGTCTATAATAATTTTATTTTTTCCAAACAAATCCAATTGCATTTTAAAATTCCTTTTATGTCAAATTATAAATTTCATATGTTTAATATATACAGTTATCCACAATATAATTAAATATTACTGTATATATTAAATGAATCATTCTTTAAATGAACGAAAGTCATTTACGGGATAGCATCGAATTTAATAATAATCAAATTTTGAAAAAAAAAAAGCTCTTGCTTACCAAATATTTAATTAAGAAAAGAAGTTTTTGCTTACCAAAAAAAAATAAAAAGAAGTGAAAAATATTTAAAAAATGTATTAATTAATAATCTACTTACTCAAACATGTTAACTGATCTAGTAAATCTTTTACAGTCATTCTGGAGACTCCCAGACTTCTTAGAGATGAGGCTACGACATTTAAAATAGATTTTTCTAAATCAAAAATTTTTTCCTCACCAATTAATTTATAAACTGGTTGATGGGCATCGACCAAAGCAATCGTATCTGATCCAAGCTCAGTTTTTAGATAATCTACACTAGGATGAACATTTTCTATATAAAACTGATAACGACTAAGTAACGAGGCTTCATCATCATCCGCTCTCCCTCTTTTTGTTGCCCGTGAAAGCATCTCTTGCTTACTTATGCTTAAATGCAAAACTTTTATAACAGGAATATTAAATCTTCTTAAAAAAGCAATCAAATGTTGCGCTGCTTTCACTGTTCTCGGGTAACCATCTAAAATAAAAGGATTTGTTTTAAAGACTGGACTGTGTTCTATATGTGCAACAATAAAATCTTGTGTCCATCTGTTCGGCACCAATAAGCCATTCATAGTACAAAATTCCAACCAATCTAACTGACTTGTAAACTTATCCATATCTTGTCTTTTAAAATATGCCTGCAATTCAGGTAAATAGTTCAAAACTTTTTTTGTAAGGTCTTCTGTAGTATCTATGCAATCAAAAATATTAGAATCTGATGAAATTCTATAATTATTTGCTAATAATTTAGCATAACTCTTTTCATTTTTAGCTCTCTGAAAAGTTGTTCTTAATATTTCCCCCATAGATAAATGCGCATCTTGCGGAATAGACATTACCTTTGAAAGTGCAGAAGCGACTTCTCCTTTTCCACAACTAGAAGGACCTGTTAATATCAGAACCCCTGGTCCTCGTAATGAGACTCGTTCAACTTTTATTTTAGATTCTAATTCATAAGCTACACGATTTAAGGTCATACTTAGTCCTATAATAAAATTTCATCAGGTATATTATTTTGTTTTAATTGTTTTAAAATACCTTTTAGCATTTCTTCTTCGTTATGATCTGCTGGGTATAATGGAGCCCTTAAATAATTTAAGCACTCTCCTAAATAAGATAACATTCCTTTCACTCCAATAGGATTAGGAACAGAAAATATTCCATTATTTATGCAATAAGAAGCTAAATGCAACTTCTGAGTATCTTGAATATTTCCATTAAAAAAATGCTCTCTGATTTGTAATAAAGTTTTAGGAATAATATGAGAAGTTACCGATATAACCCCATCAGCACCACATAATAACGCTGGAGCATATGTTGCATCATCTCCAGATAAAATTCGAAAATTTTGTTTATTACAAGAATTTAAAATATTCCGCATTTCAACAATAGCATTTAAATTACCAGCAGCTTCTTTAATAGCTACTATATTTGGATTGTCCTGCGCAATTTTAGCTAATGTTGAAGGTAACAAATTGATTCCAGTTCTACCTGGTACATTATAAATACAAAAAGGAGTATCCTTTATAGAGCTAGCAACTTCAGAGTAATGCTTAATTAAACAAGACTGACTTGGTTTATTATAGTAGGGAGTAACAACCATAATACCATTAGGTTTTTTATTATTCCCTATTAAATTTGCATATTTTATAGTCTTTTCAATTGTTGTTTTTGTATAATTTGTCCCTGTTCCAACATAAATATGAAATTTTTCATCTTGGAATGCTAATGCTCTTATAACAAGCTGTTCAGCTTCTTGTTCTGATAAAGTTACATTTTCACCAGTCGTTCCCAAAACAACAAGACCATTGATACCTGAATTCTTTTGTTTCTGAATAATATTTTCAAAAGATTTATAATCAATTTCTCCACTTTGGAGAAAGGGGGTCACTATAGCAGTTATGACTCCAGAAAAAGGTAAGTGGCTCAAGAGGTTCTCCTTCAAGTTAAATGATTGAGATTCGCTGCTGAGAATAGCTTTCTTGTTATGACTTCGCAAGAAATCTTAAGGGCAGTTGTTGACCTCTGCGTTAGGATTTGCTAACCACTCAAATACTAAAAGTGGGGCTGGTAGCTAAATGGTTACGGCGGCTCGCTCATAACGAGAAGATCTGGGGGTTCGAGTCCCTCCCAGCCCACCACATTTAGTAAAACTAGTTTAAAAGCTCTTCTAAGTCCTTAGCTATTTGTTCTGGTGTGTCTGTAGGCGCATAACGCTTCAAAACTTCCCCGTTTTTTCCAACTAAAAACTTTGTAAAATTCCATTTTATAAATTCAGTACCTAAAATACCTTTGCTATTTTTTTTCAAAAATTTATAAAGCGGATGCGCATTAGCTCCATTAACATCGACTTTCGCAAACATTGGAAACGTCACATGATAATTTAAAGTACAAAATTTTTTTATTTCTTGTTCCGTATCAGGTTCTTGGCTACCAAATTGATTACAAGGAAAACCTAAAACCTCAAAACCTTTAGAGCCATAATTTTTATACAGTATTTCTAAACCTTCATACTGGGGCGTAAAACCACATTTACTTGCCGTATTCACAACTAATAATGCTGAACCTTTATAATCAATTAATTTTTTTGCTTTGCCTTCGATATCTGTGACTTCAAAGTCATAAATAGATTCCTGCGACATCATTTCACCTCTTTTTAACAATAATTAGGGTTTTGTATCTTACCATCATATAAAAATGTGTCCACAAACAGACAGCTACGCAATTAATGAAAACTAGACACTTCCTATTGACAATGTTAACCTGCTTAGGTAAACGAAATTTCACTGCAGTCGTAGCTCAGTTGGTTAGAGCACCACGTTGACATCGTGGGGGTCAGAAGTTCGAGTCTTCTCGATTGCACCATCTAAAGGTGTCCTCCATGGACTCAAAGGATTACAATGTTTCAGGCAGTTTGCATGCCTCTCTGGCACAAGCCTATGATCTCGCAAACGATGCTTTTACTTTGGGTTTACACCGTGTCATTAAAAAAATTCTATGCACAAAAGCTATTAAATTAACACCTCAAAATTCAAAACTTCTTGATCTCGCTACAGGGACTGCTGATGTTATTTTAGGAATTGCCCCCAAACGTCCTGATCTCAAAATAGTAGGACTTGATATATCCGCGGCAATGCTTGATATTGCTCAGGAAAAAATTAAAAAAAAGGCTTCTTTGTTTCAAAACAATATAGAATTAAAGAAAGCAACAGCATTGAATATCCCCTTCCCTGATAATACTTTTCATACCATTACAATTTGTTGGGGTATTCGCTCATTAAAGCCATATAGTGCGGCGTTAAGAGAGATATATCGTGTTTTAAAACCAGGAGGACATGTTTTAATTATTGAAAATGGCAAACCAGAATTTAAGTGGGTACGCAAAATATACAATAGTTATACGCAAATGATCCCCATCCTTGGCCAAAAAATAAAAAGCTTAAGCACTCTTCATCTTGTCTATAAAACATCAATTGATCACTTTCCAAGTGGGAGCCAATTTGTTGCTGAGTTATTTGAGTCAGGTTTTATTAAAGCTAATTTTAATAATTTAGGGACAAATATTGTTTTCCTTTATTCAGCTCAAAAACCATATCTTAAATAAAACTCAATTGTGTCTTTAAGACCCTGCTCCATTTTATAAGATGGAGACCAATTCAATTCCCTTTGTATTTTTGCATTATTAATAGCATAACGCCAATCATGTCCTGGCCTATCTGTAACAAAACGAATTAAATTTTTATAATCAGTGTGGCTTGGTTTAATATCGTTTAATAAATTACAAATATTATGAACTAAATTAAGATTACTAATTTCATTATTGCCACCAATATTATAAGTTTCTCCTATATTTCCATTTTTGATTATTTGGTCTATGGCAACACAATGATCCCAAACATATAACCAATCTCTAATATTACTTCCATCACCATAAACAGGTATATCTTCATTTTTTAAACAAGATCTAATAACAGTTGGAATGAGTTTTTCTGCATGCTGATAAGGACCGTAATTATTAGAACAATTCGATGTGGTAACAGGCAAACCATATGTATGAAAATATGCACGAACAAGATGATCGGATCCTGCTTTTGAAGCAGAATAGGGAGAATTTGGAGCATAAGAAGTAGTTTCTGTAAATGCTGGATCATCATTATTTAATGTTCCATAAACTTCATCAGTTGAAATATGATGAAATCTGCAATCACTTTTAGACCATTTATATGTATTTAACCAGGTTTTTCTTACAGCTTCAAGCAAAGAAAATGTTCCCATAATATTAGTTTGAATAAAATCTTTCGGTCCTGCGATTGAACGATCAACATGACTTTCAGCAGCAAAATGTACAATGTTGTTTATTTTATGTT
>CAYSZE010000151.1:0-7626 GCA_964435255.1 uncultured Oligoflexia bacterium | reverse complement strand
CGTATGCAGCAGAAATTTTTGACCTAAAAGGGATTGTTTCTTATTCGTTAATCCCACAGTTAATGGGGAATGCACCTGATGATTTGGAACGTATTGCGGCTCCTTTATTATTAGCTACTGATTTTGTTGATATTAACTGTGGTTGCCCCTCTCCCAAAGTAGTTGGTAGTCATGCAGGTAGTAGTTTATTGGAAAACCCCGACACCTTTTATGAGTTCACAGGAAGTCTTGAGCAAAGATTGGGTGAAAAACGTTATAGTATTAAAATGCGTTCTGGTTTTCATGCACATTCAGAATTTTCGACTCTTTTAGCAATTGTCGCCCAACGAAAATTAGCGCAACTGACTCTGCATCCCAGAACAAGAGCTGAAAAATACAAATCGTATGCGCGGTGGGAACTCATCGCTGAGGCTAGCAAAGTATGCCCTTATCCTCTTGTTGGTTCAGGTGATATTCTAGATCTTACAACATTTAAACAATTTTTAAGCCAGTGTCCGCAAGTTAGTAAATTAATTATTGGGCGGGGAGCCTTACGTAATCCATGGATATTTCAAGAACTTAAGACAGGCAAACAAATTGCCGTTTCTTTTCCAACTCTCAGTTATGCTTTGGCTTCTTATGCTATTATGCAAGATTATCAACAAAAATTCCCAGAAAAATTGCTTGCTGCTGTCAAAGAAGGGCTTTTTACAGAAACGTGTTACAACTGTTCTGATTCCTGGGAAAAATTTTATACTAAATTAACTTTTAATTATTATGGAAATTATATTGCTCCCAATGAAATTGTGGTTGATAAACAAAGTTTTGCGAAAGTGAAGATGATTTGGAATTCGTTACGAAGTGGGTTAGGTGGGTGTTTTATGGAACCGCATTTACTAAGAACACAACAATTTTCCGATTTTTATCATCAATTGCAATTGCTTTTTTGTGATTTACCTAAAACTGTTATGTTAGGTTACAATCAAGAATACAATTGGATTTATTCTGGAGAAAAAAAAGATGGTAAATAGTGAAAATAATATAAATAAAAGCTCGAATCTCACCCAATTGCAAAATACGGCATCACAAGCAGAAGCGAAAAAGCTTTGGCAAGAATATTCAAGAAAAAAACAACATAAAAATTTAAAAAAGACTCTTATTTTGACGTGTGTTCTTTTTCTTTTAGCTGTTTTTGTAATTATAGGACTTTATATCATTTTATCTACAACTGATCCAACTCATAGTAAATAATTTTGACCTTAAGCATAAACACTATTGATTTGTTTATTTCCGACCGATAAGATAATTGTTAGAACAAAAGAACATAATTAAAAGTTGTCATCAATTTATAAAAAAAATTGATTAGGAAGTGGCGAGCCTGATGAATTTATCAGCAACCAGGATGTATTATGGGCAGTTTTGAAAGAAAAGTGCTTGTTCTTGATTCAAGGTATGAACCCGTTAAGATTGTTACGATGGAACTCGGTTTTGTTTTACTTTATGCAGATCGTGTGACGCCCATTATTGAATCTGATCGTATTATATTTGGTGTCGCAAAAACCTGGAAAGTTCCGTGGATTGTTCGTTTAAATGGCTGTCGCCCTCGCACAAAACGTTTAAATGGTCCAAGATTTTCTAGACAAAATGTTTATTTACGAGATGGTTTTAGGTGTCAATACTGTTTAAATTTAGGAGTAGCTTCTAATCTTACTTTAGATCACTTGCTACCTTCTGCTAAAGGTGGAAAAACCACTTGGGAAAATATAGTAACAGCTTGCAAAACTTGTAATATGAAAAAAGGTTCTAAAACTATTGAAGAGCTTGGTATTAAATTACAACGTCCACCTTCAAAACCACAATTACATCCAACCGCATTATTTCCGTTACGTTATGGTATTACTACTAAAAATTCCCCACAGGCTTGGTTACCTTATTTAGATTTGTCGGTTGCGGATCGTGTTCTCGCTCTTGGTTTTGATGCCTCACCGCTGTTTGTCAATACTTTTCAGTCTGAAACGAATTTAATTCAAGTTTAGCGGTATTCTATAAATTCATGTAGTCTTTCTAACGTATTTCAAAAATTGTGTGGAGGACTCATGATATGGAAGTCATTCCAGATTCCTATATAAATGTTAATGGTTATAAAACAAGGTATTGGAAATTAGGTCAATCTGGTTCTATTTTACTATTGCTACACGGTTTTGCCTTTTCTGTAGAGGTTTGGGAACACAATATAGAAGAATTAGCAAAAAATCACACTGTGATTGCTATTGATCTCCTCGGTTTTGGGTTAACGGATAAACCAAAAAACAAACAAAAAGTTGAAGAATTTCCTTTGTTTGTTCGTGATTTTTTGCAAGCGTTAAAAATAGAAAGTCTTCACATAGTAGGGCACTCTATGGGCGGGTTAATAGCTTTGCGCTTTACCCAGCTTTTTGGAACTATGGTAAAGTCATTAACTCTAATATCAAGTGCTGGTTTAGACAGAAAAATTCCTATCCATTTTAGACTTTTTTCATTGCCTTTTGTTGGCGAACATTTTGTTAGACCTAATAAGTATGGTTTACAAAGTGCTTTGCGAAAAAATGTTTATCATCCACATATTGATTTAAGCGATTTATCAAATAAATTATATGAATATTCTTTGCATCCTGAGATGGCTAAAACGTTGTTAAATGTGTGTCGTGCAGCTATCAATATTTGGGGTTTTAAACGTAAAATAGTCAAAACGATTGAAAAAGAAATGTGCAAAGTGACTTGCCCTGTTTTAATTATTTGGGGTGAAAATGATTGTATCATTTATGCCGATCACGCACACAAAGCGCATAAAATGCTTAAAAATTCACAACTAGAAATTTTTCCAGCCTGTGGGCACCTGCCACAATTCGAATACCCAGATAAATTTAATGCAATTTTATCACATTTTATAAGTAACAATTAACTTTTAATAATCATTTAATATTATTGATTAAATTTAGTCTATGTGAAAAGACACTTATATTATTTATTGACTTTTTGCCTTTAAAAAGGTTTTATCATCTTCTGTTTTGATTAGTCGTCCAATCTAAGGAGCTCACAATTTATGTTAAATCAGGGGACCAACACCGTTCCTACGTGGAAGGTTTTTATAGCTGGTTTTGCCGCTTTTGCGATGTTTTTCGGTTCAGGAAATCTTGTATTTCCTCTAAAAATGGGCAGTGACACGCAATCTAACTGGATTTTTTCAGCTGTAGGTCTTTCTATTACAGGTGTCGTGGTTCCTTTATTAGGTCTCATTGCTTTGACCTTCTTAAAAGGCTCGCAAGACGCTTTTTTTAGATGGTTTGGCAAAATTGGGGGATGGATATTACCCTTTTTAATATTGCTCTTAATAGGTCCATTTGGCGTTATTCCACGCTGTATTACCGTTGGCTTTGGAGCTTGGCAATCGTTTGCCCCTCAAACACCTTTATGGCTTTTTACCTTATGTTGTGTAGGAGTCATTTTGTTAGCAACCTTAAGTGATAGAAAAATTGTTGATATTATTGGAAAATACTTTACACCTTTTAAGTTAGGTGCTTTAGCTTTGGTCATTGGTGGTTCTTTATACTTTGCGATTATTTCAACAGATACATTAATAACTCCAAGTCAGACGACTCCATTTAAGGCCTTTAAAGCGGGTTTTTTTGAAGGTTATAATACAATGGATTTAATGGCGGCTATTTTCTTTGGCGTGAGTCTCGTGCATTATTTTAAACCGAGCGGCAGTCAACATATTCCTGTTAAACCGACTCTGCTGGCAATGGTTTTAGGTATGTCGCTATTAATGGTTGTGTATATGGCTCTTGTTTATTTAGGTGCTGCATATTCAAGTCAAGTTTCGCATTTACCAGGTCCGCAAATTTTACCAAATATTGCTCGTATTGCTTTAGGAGAAGCTTCGGATTATCTCATTTCTTTCACATTAGTTGTTTCATGTTTAACGACAGCTGTGGCTTTAACTTCTGTTTCAGTCGATTTCTTAAAAAGCAAAATAAAACCATTAAATAATAAAAGGAAATTAACTTTAGCACTTTGTTTAGCTATTACATATGTTATAGCTTTAACAGATTTTACGGGAATTATGGCTTTTATGGCACCAATATTAGAATTCTTTTATCCAGTTATAATTGCTTTAGCAGTTCTAAATATTATTGTCAGTTTATTTAATAATTATAAGATATCTAATAAGTTAAAGAAAGAAAAAAAGGCTGCTTAATATATTTTATTTATACCATTTAATTATGTGATATTTTTTTAAAAGTTTATCCATTTCTTTAGTTTTTATCATTTCTTTAATTTTCTTATTTAATTTTAAAATTCTTTCAGTTGATTCCTTTTTGTTTGGTGCAAATGCGTAATAAAGATCAGTTGCTTTGGAACATCCTGAATTTTTAAGCTGGATAGTTAATTCTTGGTTTTTCATAAAAAAGTATTTCACAACGATAGGATCTTCTACAAAAGCATCGATTTCTCTGTTTGTTAATTTTAGCATAAATTTTTCAAGAACATTGTCTCCAAATGATTCATTTATTCTATTTTCATTGCTTTTATTTTTAGTGATATAATCATCGAGTTCTTTATAATATGAGTAATCTTTGGCAACACCAAGTTTAATTTTTTCTATTGACTTTAAACCATTATATTTAAATTGTTTGTTTTCAGTAGTATAAAAACAATTTTTACTTTTTCCCACGGAAACGGATAAAGGAAAATCAGGAGCATCATCTTTTGAAGCGCCAATAATGATATCATAAGTTCCACTCCGTGTTTCAGTGATAGCCCGTGCCCAATTCATTGTTTCGTATTTAACAGATTCTTTGCCAAAAGTTTGATATAGAATTTCTACTAAAAAACCTGGGTTTTCTTCGGAGGTTGCACAGTTGTAGGGGCACCAATAATCAGCCCGAGCATAGATAGTACCTGTATTGCTTTCATTTTCAGCAAAAATTTGAAGATAAAAAAATAATTGGATTAGATATAAAAAATACCTTAATTTCATTGTTTTCTCCAAAATGACGGAAGCGCTTTTGTATTTTAAAACAAAACAAAGAAATAAAAAAGCCTCACAAAAAAACATGTGAGGCCAATTGCCAAATATATATGTGAAAAACAAACAGGAAGCAGAATGTTAAAATTAGAAACGATAGTGAGCGAAAGCTTTGTTAGCTTCAGCCATTTTGTGAACATCTTCACGTTTCTTGATAGCAGCACCACGACGGTTAGCAGCATCGACAATTTCAGCTGCTAGTTTATCGCGCATTGACTTTTCATTACGCAAACGAGAGTAAGAAATGAGCCAACGGAGAGCTAGTGCTTGTCTGCGTTCTGGGCGGACTTCTACAGGAATTTGATAGTTTGAACCACCAACACGGCGTGTACGAACTTCAACTTGTGGTTTAAGGTTTTCAAGTGCGCGTTTGAAGACAGCTATAGCTTCTTCGCCTTGAGCTTTTTGGCTTACAATTTCAATTGCGCCATAAAAAATTTTTTCTGCAGCACTTTTTTTGCCATCTTCCATCATACAGTTGATGAATTTAGTGACAAGAATATCTCCAAATACGGGATCTGGTAGTACTTCACGTTTTATAGGGCGACGTCTACGTGCCATAATTCACATTCCTTTTCATTAAGAGAAACTTCAAAGTTTCAAGAACCTTTACTCAAAGGCGCGCAATTTATTTTGCAAGGCCTCTGTCCATTGAGTTCGCCATATTGCAGGCAGGGAGCAATCGATCTCACCGTTTAAGTTATTGAAAACTTAATTATTTTTTACCTTTTTTTGCTGGTTCAGCAGCAGCAGCCCCACCTTTAGGACGTTTTGCGCCATAAAGAGAACGTGATTGACGGCGTTTTGCAACACCTGTGGTATCAAGTGCACCACGAACGATATGATAACGAACACCTGGTAAGTCTTTAACACGACCGCCGCGCACAAGAACAACGGAGTGCTCTTGTAGGTTGTGGCCTTCCCCAGGGATATAGGAAATCACTTCTATACCAGTTGTTAAGCGTACCTTTGCAACCTTACGGATCGCAGAGTTAGGCTTCTTTGGTGTAGTTGTATAAACGCGTGTACAAACGCCACGACGTTGAGGGCACTCTTTAAGTGCAGGAGATTTGCTGCGGTAAGGGTTTGGCTTACGACCGCTTGCAACAAGCTGGTTAATGGTTGGCATACGAAACCTTTCCTAGTATGTAGCCGTTTGTTTTTCGAAAAATCTGCTTTATTTGGCATAAAACAGATTGACATAAATGCCTTTAGCAAGTGGCCAACAATAGAAAAGCTTGGTGTCAAAGTCAACCTTTTTTTCTTGGTAAAAAGCAGCATTCTTAAAGGTATTAGCTAGGAAATAGCTAAAAGGCAAAAAGTGCTATTTTTGCTTAACATACTAAAATTACTAAAATAATAAAATTAACTTATAGAGTAGTAGCAATAACCTGCAGAGACAGTTTCTGACATAATGTTCGCACTTTTCCCAAGCCACAACATTATTAAACGGCAAGATCAGGACTCAATTTTTTAAAAATATTTTTGTACTTTAAGAATAACTCAGAGAAGCAATCCAAAATGGATAAAGGGAAGCGGTAATGATCCAAAATACTCCCAAGCCAACACATTTGATATCCTTTGGGGCTACAAATGCTAAAAATAATTTAGATGATGCGACAACAAGCTCTAGTCATAAATTAGAAACCATTAAAACAAGCAAAGACAATTTTCCAGTTGCAAAAGAAAAAGAAAATTCTGATAAAGAAAAAGAAAGTCCTTTTCAAAAATTATTTAGTAGTAAAAAAAATGTTGATAATACTGAGCAAGAACCCAAAGACAGTAAAACAAAAGAAACAAGGAAAGGACATGAAGGAAAAATAGTAGATCCTAGTTTGTTATTTAGTGGTTTTATAAATAGTCTAAATCAAACTCCATTGCCTGAAGTTAATTATAATAATGAATCATTTATACAGTTTAATGAAAATTTTGTGCAAAATAATAATTTAAATAGTATAAAACAAAACATTAATAATATGGGGAAAAATAGCGAAAATTTAATTTCTGAAAATATATTACCAAAAATAGTATCCACTAATATAACTGAACAAGATATACCTTACCCTCTTTTTACTAATACTAATTTACTTAAATTAGAAGATTTGAATTCCATACAAGGAACAAAAAATTTAATTATACCTGTGCAAGGAAATAAGATAGAAAAAAGTAACCAAACAATATTTAATGTTAGTCCTATTACTATCGGAGATGAATTTGGTTTTAAAAAAGATGAGCTATTTTTAAATATTAGCAATAGTTTTTTAACTCCTGAAAACAGCAAGATTCAAAATAATAATTTGAACTTACAAGCTATAGATGAGCTAAAAAATAAATTTGATATAGGAAATATTAGTATTGAAATAGATGATAAGAGTAATGATTTTCATGTAAATAAAAATAATAATTTAAATGGAAATATGTTTTATATTAATGATAATTTAAACAAAGAATTAATTAAATTAAATAATGGAATTGATCTGCTTCCTTTTAAAAACTATTCAACAGCAGAAAATGTAACAAGTGGTTTTTTTATCCTAAAAAATGAAATTCCTGAAAAAGGAGATAATTTAAAAAGTTTT
>CAYSZE010000150.1:0-12529 GCA_964435255.1 uncultured Oligoflexia bacterium | reverse complement strand
CAATAGATGGTGGTGCTGCCATTTATAGCCTAGACAATGAAACAAATTTAAAATTCAAAATAAATATCGTTTTACCTGGAGGCGTCTACACTCTTCCAAAAGAAGATAGACCTGCATTTGGAGCCATGGTTGATTTATTATTACTAGGAGGAAGTGGCAACTATAGTTATGATGAACTCGAAAATTACACTTCAGAAAATGGAATAAATATAAGATCAACTATATTAGCAAATGGGCAAATAATGCTTTCAGCAGATGCTCTGAGTTCTGATTTTCCAAAAGTTATAGAACTTCTGCGCAATATTATTTTAAAACCGCGTTTTGACTCAACAAGCCTTCCTTTATGGAAACAAAGAGCAAAAGATAGTTTTAAAAATTTACTTGACTTTAATACTTTTGATAAACAATATCGATTAATTGAGCAGCAAGCCAATTCAATTTTATTTGGTAAAAATCATTACTTATCAACTGTTATTGAACGTTCTTCTCCTGAAAATATTGAAAAAATAACCATTCAAAAAGTAAAAGAACTGAATAAAAAGTCTGTCAGTAAAAATGGATTAAATGTTTTTTTAGCAGGCTCTTATTCTTCTGGTGATTTTGAAAAATTAAAAAAATTAATTACAGATATTCCACATTTAAATCCACAGATCCGTTTTTGGTTGCCCACAAAAGAAATTGAACAAGAGAAAATGAATAAAATTAGAACTGTTTTTATTACAAAACCAGAAATGAGCCAAAGTAATATTTCCTTAAGATATTACTTCCCTAAAATTGGGAAATTAAACTCAATAGAAATGATTCAATTTGATGTTTTAGAAGAAATTTTTTCTTCTAATGGCGGCATTGTAGGTAATGATAGATTTTCAAAAGTATTAAGAGCAGAGTCTGGTATTAGTTACTCACCCCATGCTTTTTTTAATGACTCTGCTTTGTATCCTAATACTGACTTTGGAGTGTATCATTTAACTTTTCAAAGTCCCAACGAACGCCTTTATGAAGCTATTAAATTAGCAACTAAAACGTGGAATGACTTTATAAAAAATGGTGTGACACAAGAAGAGTTAGACAACACACGCACAGCATTAATGAATAGAATGCTTGCCACCGAATTAACGGTATTTAATAAAGCAGATGAATTAATGAATCAGATATTAAGAGGATATTTACCCAGTGTAAATCCAATTGAATTTAAATTAGCTAAGCTTGATAAACAAAAAAATTTACAAGAAATAAATAATGTTCTAAAGAAACTTAATAATGAAACTATTTATCCAGTACTTATAATAATGGGTAATCCCAGCACGGATGAAATCAGTCAGATTAAAAAAATAGATAACATAGAAATTCTTAACACATTAACCATAGATTCGTTAATTAATTCTTATTTAAAATAGAAGGAAATTAAAAATGATTAAATCTTTTTCAGTTAGCAAATCTTCTGTAAATGAATTTATAAATAAAGTTACTGAATCTCTTTCGCAACGCGAATTAGGCAAAATAGCCAGTGTTTCTTTAAATGGAGAAAATGTAATTATAACATTTTCTAAATTGGGAAAAAGCGAAGTCGTTTATTCTTTAAAAAATTCATCCGAAGGTTTTCAATGTATTTATAAATCTGAAAAAATTTCATTAACTCACAAGGTGTTTCGTTCTGATATTGAATCTAAGTTGACAAAAGTTTTAGAGTCAAACGGCGCTAGAGTTGAAATTTGATTTATATTTTTAATACTAACCAAAATACTATTTTTCTCCCCATTTTCTTTTTATAAAATAACAAAAAAATATAAAAATAATAGCTTTTATAACATACCATTATTAATTTATTAAAATTCTTTGCAATTTATAATATTTTATTGTTATTATTTATATGATTTAAAAAATGATTATATGAAGGATGTTAAGAATGAAGAAATTGTTATTTTCTATAGTACCAATTATTTTTCTGAATAGCTGTGGTAAAAACTCCAATTCTGATCTTCCAGAGAGTAAAAAAATAATTCAATTAAAGTTTAATTCAGTAGAAAAAGCACCTTCCATGCTTGTTGATATAAATTGTGCTGCTGCTTTACCTGGAAATAATGATTGGAATGAAAAAAATATATTGCTAAATTCTAGTAATTCTATAAATATCATCCAATATAATTCTTGTTCTGTTGCGATTAAAAAATATATAACAGCTAATGGAGCGGAATACTTACCTAAATCGAATCCTTTAGTGCTAAGTATTGATGAAGCTGGAAGTGGCAATTCGGCAACTTTCTTATATTATAAAATTTCAGATAATACTGAAATTAATTTAAAAGCAGAAATATTAAATTATAAAATTGAACTATACGAAAAAAATGCGCCAATTAAACTCACAAATGGTATTATTTCATATTCACAAGAAAATTTATTAAATATAGTTACTTTAGTTAATGTACCTAAAAAAATAATCATAAATTTTACTCCCACAGGTGGATCAATTGAAAATTTAAGTGCCAGTTTTGTAAAAATGGATTCAGAATTTAAAAGCGCTTGGAAGTTTGAAGGTTCTAATAATTGTCTAAATATCACAAATATCTGTAAAATAACTTTAGTTTTTACTCCAACAAAAGACACAGTTCTTCAAAGAATGGGTGCGGTAAATATTACTTATTATAATGGAAGCGTACAAACAACAACTATCCCACTTTACTTTGCTGCAAATTTAGTAATGAGTCGTATGCATTCTCCAACTCCTACTGATAAGTTTACAGAAGCAGAACTGTTACAAAAGTTATTAGAGGAAGAGCAAAAAGAAAAAGATGCCAAAAATTTTATAAATAGTAATCAAACACAACCAGATAATTTGCTTCCCACACACATTGAATAACTGTTTTTTAAACACCGAGGAGGGTTCTATGCAAAAAAGAATTATTATTCTGTCTGCTGCTCTTATTATGACAAATTGTACGAGAAAGTTCGGCAATGAATCCAATGATAATTCGAAGCATTCAGTCAGTGATACTGCTTCAAATAAAACCAACATGTCTGTTTTAATGGCATCTTCAGCACTCAGTCTTAAAAGTATGAAAATAGATATCAAGTGTACGGGAGCATTACAGGGCAATAATGATTGGAACGATATCAATGTTGAAGTTTTAGCTGCAAACCCTAATTTTAATATTATAAAAAATGTTCCTTGCACTATAACATTAAAAGAATACTCTGACGGCACCAAAACTTATACACCTAAAACAAGCGGCACTCCTCTAGTAATTACTGTTAATTCTGACGGTAATATTGCTAAACCTTACTCTGTAGTTGCTTATAGTGATTCTGATAACAATACTTGGTATTTTGCCGCAGGAAACAAACAAGCGTATAGTTTAATTATAAATTATGGTACTGATCCAGGAAAAGTAATAGCAGATATTTCCAATGTTACAATGCAACAAGTTACCGTTAATGCAGGAACAGCACCGACCCCACCAGATATCAGCAATTTCCGCATAAGTAAAGTAACTAGCAATATTCCTGGAAAAGCAGATTATTCCTTATTTGGTAAAGCAGAAAACTTTACTGCCTGCAAAATAGTTAGCTCCTCTGAATTAATAGGGTTTGATTATAATTCAATTAATCTGATATTTGATGCAGCTACCGTCAGTTGCCCAGACAATATTCTTTCTGGTGTGCAAGGAAATTGGAACGCTTTCAGTGACACAGAAAAATATATTATCTGGCAAAATACTGATGACAATGCTGTTTTCTCAAGTTATACTTTATTATATATCCCACAATTATTATAAGTTAGTTACTTTATTTTTAATTCTTCCTTTAAACCCACTTCAGAAAGAATATACAACTGTAGTGGGTTCATTTTAAAATTCTGAATATAAGGTTTCACCAAAAAATTAGAAGCTTTACTCACAATTGGTATTTTAGGCACATCTTCTAATAATATCTTTGATGCTTTTTGAATAAGATCTTTTCTTTTTTTCGGATCCAATTCATGCATCAAATCACGCACAATTTTATCATAATTTTTATTATTGTAGTTCGAATTATTTAAAGGATTAGAGCTCGTCAATATATTATAAAAGTCATAAACATCGTTAATATTTGCCAGGACTCCCATTCTGACAACTTGGAATTTTCCCATTTTAGTTTTATCCACTAAATTATCCCATTCTTCTTCAACCAGCCGCGCATTGACACCTAATATTTGTTTCCACATATTTGCGATGGATATAGCAATATTTTGATGCATATAAGCTTTATTATAGTGAATGATAACTTCTAACTGGTTTTTATCATCATATCCAGCTTCTTTGTATAAACGTTTTGCTTCTTTAATTTGGAGTTCTCGTGACCAATCATACCAATAAGGTAAGGTATGATCATGATTTTTTAAGCCATAAGATAAAAAATCATATAAAGGTATTTGTGTTTTACCAAAAATAGTCTGAGAAATATATTCACGATCAATAGCAATACTTAAAGCTTGTCGTAATTTCTTGTTATTAAAAGGAGGTAACATTGTATTAAAAGTATAAAAATAACACCCTAAAATGGGTATAGATTTTAATTCTGAATCAAATTTAGCTTTAATATTTTTAATTTGTTCAATTTCTATATCGGTTACAATATCAAGTTTTCCAGTTTGATACATTTTAAATAATAAATTAGGATCCTTTTCAAAAATATAATTAACTTTGTCAAAAAAAATGGTTTTATAATTCCAATAATTTTTATTAGGCTCTAACACGATTTTACTACTTTTATGATAATGTTTTAAAATATAGCTACCATTTGAAACTAAGTTTCCAGGTAATGTAAATAAAGAGCCATATTTTTCAATATTCTTTTTTTGCACTGGAAAATTATTAGAAACGGCTAATATTTCAAGAAAAATAGGAGTCGGTTGCGTCAACGTAATTTCTAGCACGTGGTCATTTAATGCTTTTACACCTAAAGTTGAAATGGGAAGTTTGCCATGAATGATTTCCTTACTATTTTTTATGAACTCCGATAAATATGATTGATAAGAATAAACAGAAGGATCAACAAGCCTTTGCATTGAAAAAACAAAATCATTTGCAGTTAATTTTGAACCATCAGACCATTTCAAATTTTTTCGTAAGTAAAATGTATAAATTTTACCATCAGAGCTTAAAGTCCAACGTTCAGCACTCGCTGGTACTATTTTT
Source organism: uncultured Oligoflexia bacterium (assembly GCA_964435255.1). Classification (GTDB taxonomy): domain Bacteria; phylum Bdellovibrionota_B; class Oligoflexia; order Silvanigrellales; family Silvanigrellaceae; genus Silvanigrella. The sequence continues at coordinate 7,355 of CAYSZE010000150.1, read as the reverse complement.
CCTTCGCCATTTGAAATAACCAGACCTTCAAAAAGCTGATACACAAATAAGTTACAAATATTATCACGACACTTTTGCGGATCTAGTGAACTTGGAAATTCAGTTTGTCCGATATTTAATTCATTGGTCTTTCTTGTATTAAGCGATAAATCCTGAATAGCATAAGCTAAGTTTATGACTAGACAAGAAAATATAACTATAAATTTCTTTAACCCAATAAATTCATCCATGAATTCCTCATTTTAGCATTTGTTAATTTAAGATAAATTTATCTATAACCATAAATTTAGGAATCAAATTAGACTTGAGTCTCCTAATTCCTTGAGTTATGAGAAACTCCTGATTTCTTATTCACTCTTTAAGGAGATAAACAATGGTATTTAATTCTTCAGCAGTTACTCTTGAATGGAACCGCAATAACTTAATTCTTCGCCGTGGAGCAAGCCAAATTCTAATCAATGCAGAACACGTTCAAAATTTACGAACTCAGGAATCAGAAGAGTCCTTTTCTAACTTTTTTCGTACTACAGCTCTCCAAAATAGAGAAGCTCGTAGAGTCTTCCTTTCATGGGAACGTAAGGATAACGAACTTTTAAATAAAATCTATAAAGGAATGATGTCATAAAAGTTTTTTTTAGAATAGAGTCTGCTATTTCGAATATTTTTTTAAAATTTAATAATTTCAACACTTTACAAGGTGAAATATATGAATTCTTCTTACCATCCCAATACCGCACAATTTGTAAACATTGCTTATTATAAATTTGTCCAAATTGCCCAACCCTATGATCTGCGTCAGACGCTTCTCAATCTGTGCAATGACCTTAATATTAAAGGCACGATCTTACTCGCACATGAAGGGATAAACTCTTGTCTAGTCGGTCCAGAGGCTGCAATTAACGCATTTATAAGCTTTATGCATAACCTTCCTGAGTTTAGCGATATCGAATTCAAAAAAAGCTATAGCAACCATATCCCATTTAGAAGAATGCTAGTTAAAGTTAAAAAAGAAATTATCCCCATGGGCATGGACTCTATACAACCAGCTAATTTTACAGGTAAATATGTTGAAGCAATGGAACTCAAACAATGGTTAGATGCTGGAGAAGAACTTGTTTTTTTAGATACGAGAAACGACTACGAAGTCGAATTAGGGACTTTCCGTGATGCCATAGATCCCAAAATTAAAACATTCCGTGAATTTCCTGATTGGGTCAGAAATAATTTTATGCAGTATAAAAAACAAAAAGTGATTACTTTTTGTACAGGCGGTATCCGCTGTGAAAAAGCAACTGCTTTTATGCGCCAAGAAGGTTTCGAAGATGTTTACCAAATCCATGGGGGTATTTTAAAATATTTTGAAGAAACGCATAAAAAGGCACCTACAGCAGACAACTATTATGATGGCGATTGTTTCGTTTTTGACTACCGCGTAGCTGTCGACAGACAACTAAATGAAAGTCAATATGAAATATGTTATGCTTGCTGGACCCCCCTAAAAGCAGATGATTTATTGCATCCACATTACAAAAAAGATTCACACTGTCCGCATTGCTTTGAAAAGTACTTAAATAAAGAAGAAAAAAGAAAAAATTTAATCCAAGAAAACAATATGAGAGCTCTCAAAGTGAGACAAGAAAGAGCAAGAAAAATTCGTGCTCAATGGGAAAAGGGGCTTTAATTTCGCCCCCCTTTTTAATAAATATATGCCTCATTAATCCTTTCACATCTTCTTAATATTATTTTAATCACCAATTCATAGCTAATAGTTTAATTATTATTATTTATAGCAGATAAATTTTATTTAACTGCTGTGTAGTTAAATTCTTATTTTGCGAGATGTCAAATTGATTACAACTTACCATTACAGAATAAAAGATGCAGGAAGTACAGCCAAGAAATTAAATAAAATGGCGCATTCTGTGAATTTAATATGGAATTTTTGTAAACAAACTCAAACTTCTGCTTTAAAAAACAAAACTGTAAAAAGAATATATGATCCTAAAACAGGACAAACCTATTTTAGTCCTTATTTTTTTACTAAATTTGAAATGAATGATCTGGTATCAGGTAGTTCAAAAGAACTAGGTTTACATTCGCAATCAGTACAAGCTGTCGCTGAAGAATATATCACAAGAAGAAAACAATTTAAAAAAACATTAAGATGGCGAAGTGAAAAAACACTTGGTTGGGTTCCATTTAAAGCAATTGGTATAAAATTATATAATGGCAAGATTAAGTATAATAAAGAAATGTTTTCATTTTGGAATTCAAGAAACTTACCTAAAGATGCAAAAATTAAATCAGGCTCTTTTGCTCAAGATAATAGAGGGCATTGGTATTTAAATATAACTTTTGAAACCAATCATATAAATTATAAAAATGAAAACTTAAAAGAAAATGCTCTTTTTCTATCAAATCATACTTTAGTAAGTTTTCATGATGGAAGAATAATTAAAAAACCAAAATTTTCTCTTAAATTAGAGAAAAAAATAAGCAAAATTAATAAGAAAAAGAAAATATTATTAATGAAAAATAAAAGAATAAAAAATTTAAAAAAGACCTTAGGTAAAAGTAAAATAGAAAAAAGACTCGCTGCTAAATTAGAAAATATAAAACAAGATTTTCTTCATAAAGAGTCAACAAAAGTAGTAAACAGTTCAGCGTTAATTATTACAAACAAATTACCTAACTATACTAAAAAATTCGATAAGAAAAACATTTATCTAAGCACAAGATTTAATATTAAAAATTTTCAGAACATGCTCAGTTACAAAGCCCTTAGAGCTGGCAGAGCATATACCGTTGTTCCTGAAAAAAACCTGGTATTGGCGCCTTTTAAGTGTTGCTGTAAGCAATCGCGAATTGATATTAGGAAAAGAGCATATGTCTGCAGGAAGTGTGGAAAAAGATCTCTTTTTACTACACATGCAAGTATAAATTTATATTTTGCATCCAAACATTTGTTCCGTATCGGGCATGATACGCCATAAGGCTATTTAATAGCTTTGGAAACGTTTTTATTTTATAAAAATGGGATGTCAAGTAACATAATTTTTATTTTTTTTCCGTTAAAAATACGCCCTGTAGAGTGTATTTATCCATGGAGTTTTTCTCAAAACTTGCTACGTAGCTTTTCTTTAGATAGCTTGAAACGTAGCTATAAATAGGTGCTAACGGAACATCATCTTGAATAAGCCTTGAAGCATTTTCTAAAAGGATTTTTCTTTTACCTAAGTCCATTTCATATAAAGCCAAGTTAACTAATTTATCATATTCAGGATTACGATATTTGGGATCATTTGAGGGATCAAATGAACGATATGGATTTAAAAAATCGGAAGCATCATTAATATTTGCTATATTTCCCAATCTTAAAACTTCAAAGTCACCATTACTTCTTTTATCAAGCATGGTTTTCCATTCTTCATTTATAGTTTCAACTTGCACTCCTAAATTAGTCTTCCACATTGTCGCCACTGAAGTTGCTATTTTTTTATGTGCTTCATTTGTATTATATAAGATATGAATTTTTAAAGGATTCGATGGTGAAAATCCTGCTTCAAGATATAATTTTTTAGCTTCTGCGAGTTGCTTTTGTCTAGGCCAACTTTGCCAATAGACAGAGTTTTGCGTATAATTTTTAATGCCATAAGGTACAATATCATATAGAGGTTTTTGTCCCATTCCCAGAACAGCATTTACTATAATTTCCCTATCTATTGCAATACTTAATGCTCGGCGTAATTTGGCATTATTTAAAGGTGGCTTTTGCGTATTAAATATATAAACATAACTTGCTAAATAAGGATTATTTATAAGTTCATTATTATATTTTGATTTAAGCTGTTTAAATTTATTTGGAGGTATAGTGCCAGTGATATCAAGTTGTCCAGCTTCATACATCGACAACTCAGTATTTTGATCGGTTACAGAATAAAAATTTATTTTTTCAATATGATATTCTTTGCTATTCCAATAATTTGGATTACGGACCACTGTTACCTTATCACCAACTTTTCTATAAATTAAATGATAAGGACCATTAGAAATTAAATTATTAACTTGGGTAAAGTTTTCTTTATACTTAATAATATTTTTTTCTTGTACAGGAAAAGTATTAGTAACCGTTAAGTTTTCCAAAAAAGAAGCTGCTGGTTTACTTAAAATAATTTCAAGAGTTTGATCATTTAAAGCACGAACTCCTAAACTAGATATGGGTTTTTTACCTACAATAATTTCAGTGCCATTTAAAATAGGTTCGAGTAAAGTCGCTTGTTCTGAAGCTGTTTTAGGGTCTACTAATCGCTGAAAAGAGTAAACAAAATCTTTAGCACTAACAAGAGATTTATCTGACCAATACAAATTTTTCCTTAGATAAAAGGTATATATTTTCCCATCTTTGCTAATCGTCCATTTTTCAGCACTTGCAGGAATAATATTTCCACTTAAATCTGTTGTAACTAATCCTTCAAACAATTGTTTAATAATTGCATTACAGGTTGATTCATTGCATTTCTGCGGATCAAGTGTTTTTGGATCATCAGTATTACCAATATTTAAAACTTGTTCATTTGCTAACTTTGGCTTTTCTGAAGAATTTGTAGCAGCATGTACAACACTGACAATATGAATCATTGATAAAGATATTACTAAAGAATGCGCACGCATAATTCACCTCACGATTATGTTTAAAAAATACTAGCAAAAATTTTTATAATATTCTTTAAAATCTAAAATAAGATGATAATTATTAATTTTATATTTTTTAAATTTATCAAAAATCATATCAAATATTTTTTTATTTTTATATATTGTGTAAATTTATAGAACTTTAGTAGTTATTTAAAAAAGGTTATTACATATTAAATTACGGGTTAAAAGAAAAAATTGTAAGAAATAAATTATGATAAATTTTGACACACATCATTTACACTATTCACTACCATTTTCCAAGATTCATCAGCCATACCAGGAAAATTATCGCCACAACAATACATACCTTCAATTCCCATTTTAGTTTCTTTAACTTCAACATTAGCAGCAATATCACAAGGTATCGTTATAGCAACTGGTAATAAAATTATTCTTTCTGCAATTCTTTTTTGTGGTATTCTAGCACCTTTTTTAAGTTCTTCAGCTAACTCTTGCTTAATTATTCTAGTCAACGCTTTTCTTAATCTAGAAATTGCTTCACGAACGGCTGGTGCTTGCAAAGATTCTTCATAATCAAGTTTAATTGTCATTAAAATTCGATTATCACTAGTTATGTAGGCTATAGTTCTTTCTACTGGAAAAACCAAACAATCACCAGTTTGTAGATATGCTGGCCATTGCTCATTTTTTAATTCATTAAAATTAGTTATTTCTGAAATAACCAAAGATAAGGGACGAACTTTTGATAAAAACCGTGATTGATTGGGTGAAAAATGTTCTTTAGCAATAATTCCAAGACAATCATTTAAAGGCATTGCAAAAATGAGTCTATTGCATTCAAGCTGTTTATGTTCTGGCTGCAATTCATCAGATAACATTAATTTAAATTTCTTGTCCGCATTCGTTTGCACTCTAACCAATTCACATAAATTGCGTATGACAACTCCGCGACTTCTTAAAACGTTAGCTATAAAATATTCAAAACAAGCATTACGATAAAAATAACTCGGAATTTTTTTGCGAAAATTAATAAAAAAGTCACTTAAACCTTTTTGTAATACAGAAAGTCTTGCTTTTTCCCAATTAGGTCCAAAAATTGTTTGAAAAAAAGGAGTTAAAGTATCTTTAGTTGACTTAGGTAAGTCTAACCAATACTTTGACTTTTCAAATAAAATGTTCTCGTTGTTTTTATTTTCTGAATTTTGTAGTGAATCATTTAATAAATTTTTTAAATATTCTGCTTCTTTTTTTGTAAAAAAATCTGATGATGATAAGAGCAATTCATTTAATTCAACATACTCTTTTTTTACAAATACAATTTTTCTTTCTTGTTGTTCATTACTTGATATTTTATTTAATTCAGAATAAAACTCATCCAATTTATTTTTTTCGGCTTCGGTTAATTGAGCTTCAAAATGCCTATAAAGCACTTCTAATGAATTTGCATCTAAAAATTCAAATCCAGGTCCACTTAGAAATAAATTTTTAATAGAATTTTCATGAATTTCATCTAATACTTGCGTATTATTTTTTCCTGTAAATTGATTTAATTGCGTGAAAAAAAAACGTCCTCCTAACTGCGCTTCTTTTTCAAGAACAATAATACCTTTTCCTAGTTTTATTGGATCTTTAGATAACTTTAAAGCTAATAATAAACCTGAAATTCCAGCACCAACTATGACGTACTCTGCTTGTTTTTCATTGAAATGATCAAATGAATTCATAAAAATTCCCTAATTTATTCTTTTCCATTTATTTCATTATTTTCGCGTAACAGATCTTCATCACGTTTTTGTTCTCTTGCTTTTAAATCAGCTATCATATTAGCATCAGTTGCATCACCTTCACCTTCTCTAAAACTTATTCCCTTTAAAATACCAAGAAAACTACGGTAACGTTCTTGTGATATTTTTCCTTGACTTACAGCTTCTTTAATAGCGCAATGTGGTTCTAAATTATGTGAACATTCTCTAAATTTACATTTATAATTTCTGAATTCAGGGAAACAATAAGATAACGTAATAGGATCGTAGTTTTGAATATCAAACGACCTTATACCAGGAGTATCAATTGCATATGCGCCGATATCAAGATAAAGCAAACTGTTAAAAGTTGTGGTATGTCTTCCTTTATAAAAAATATCAGGATTTTCATCAACAATTTGTTCAAATTCAGGTTTCATTAAATTTAATATGCTACTTTTACCGACCCCTGAATGACCAGCAAAGCCAATCACTTTTCCTTTAAATAGTTTTCTTAATTGTTTGATACTTTCAGAATATTTTTTTGGTTTCAATGCACTTAATTCAATAACATTGTATCCTATTTTTTCATAAATAGCCACACGTTTTTGATAATTTGCTACAAAATCTTTACTAGCAAGCTTTTCATTTGCTAAAAGATCCACCTTATTTAAAATAATCACGACAGGAATATTTTCTATTTCAGCTTGCACTAAAAAACGATCAATTAATCCCCAACGCACTTCAGGATTTAAAACGGAAGCAACAATGGCAATTAAATCAATATTTGCTAGCATGACGTGTTCCCATTCTGCATTCAGAGGATCTTTGCGAGAAATTTTGCTTGTTCTCACAAAAGCATGCTGGACAACACCACGGGGAAGATCCGTGTCTAGAGGCTGACCTTCAGAATCAAATTGCAATTCCGCATTAGGCTCAAAAAGAATGCGATCACCG
>CAYSZE010000149.1:0-4374 GCA_964435255.1 uncultured Oligoflexia bacterium | reverse complement strand
CGCTAATTATTTTAAAAGAGACTTCTTTAATTTTTGGTTTATCGCCTAAATTGTAGTTATCATTTTTTTCAAGAATCCATTCCGAGTTTGAAGCCGATTTTAAAATAAAAGGGCCGCTTTCATATCCTTTATTATCAACTTCGTTGGGTGGGGCGTTTAAAGCGGCTTCTTTCGGTAAAATGCCGACAACTAGATTATTTATAAAAGAAACGTCAGGGCTATCGAGTTCAATTTGTAATTGATAATCTGATGTTGCTTTAAACACAGTCACATTGGCAAATGCTGCTTTTCTAGGACTGGGGGGGAAGTTATTAGGGGGAGAAAGAATTTGTTTATATGTTGCTTCTACATCATGAGCAGTAATTTCTTTGCCATTATTAAATTTAATACCTTTTTTAAGAGTGATATTCCAAGCTTTATTGGATAACGTTTTAATTTCATTAACAAGAAGATAGAGTATTTGTCCTTGCTCATCAAAGCTGATTAAAGGTAAAAATCTAATATTTTCAATATATTGGCTATTTGCATCCGAACCTATAATTCTAGGATCACTGGCAGAAATTTTAGAATCAAGCGCAATAGTTACGATATCTTTAGGGTTTTTGCTGTTTTGCGAACTCTTTCGCATTGCAGATATATAAATAATAAAGGCCACCAAACAAACTGAAATAAATGTTATTACTATTCTTTTTGGTGTAAAGCGGTTTGTCATTGCCATTATCTCCAGAGCAATCGTTTCAAAAGTCTAGTCAATTTACACATTTTAAGATGGTAGGAAAAACGATGCAAACTTCGTGCGATCGGTTTAAAAACGTGTTGACGCATGCTTAAGCTATTGCTACAAGCATGTGATATGCTGTATTTTTAAAGGCAGTGTTTTTATTTTCCTTTTGCTCTTTTAAGGATGCATTATGGCTCGTATTTCTGTTCAAGATTGTTTAGACCAAATCCCTAATCGCTTTGCTGTCGTTATGCTTGCGGCTCGTCGCATGCGTCAACTTCAAAAAGGAAGTGATCCACTTGTTGAATGTAAGAATAAAGAAGCAGTGACTGCTTTGCGTGAAATAGCTGCGGGAAAAGTAGGAATTAAAAATGCTGAAATTGTTCCTGGGTTACAATTACCAAATAAGGTTAAATAACTCATTTTTACTTTTTACTTGTGAGAATTAAATTACCACTTTTTAAGCTGGATTCTGTTTAAATATACAGTCTCCAGTTTTTTATTTTGACACAAAAGGAATAAAAGTTATGGCTAAAGCGTGTCGTTATTTTACTACTCCAATTTATTATGCAAATGGAAATCCTCATGCAGGCCATGTCTATGCAACAATATTAGCAAGTATTTTAAAAACGCATTATCAACAACGTGGTGAAGAAGTACGCTTTTTAACTGGTTTAGATGAACATGGTGAAGCAGTACAAGATAAAGCTAAAGAACTTGGTATCGGTCCACAAAAATTAGTCGATGATATGGCTATTTTATGGAAACAAGAGTTCAAAAAATTTGGTTTAAATAATGATATTTTTATAAGAACAACCGATAGCAATCACGTTAAAAATGTTAGTGATATTTTGAATTACTGCTATAAAAAAGGCGATATATATTTTGGTGAACATGAAGGTTATTATTGCGTTAAATGTGAAGGTTTTTTAAATAGCAACGAGCGTGATGAAAATAATCACTGTTTAATTCATAAAAGACAGGCTGAACTTAGAAAAGAGAAAAATTATTTCTTTAAAACTTCTAAGTATAAAGAAAAATTAAGAGAAGTAATTTCTCAAGGAAAAATTACGGAACAAGAGCGTTATATTAATGAATTATTAGCAATGTTGGATAGCTTAGAGAGCGATTTAAGTATTTCTCGTCCTAAAAGCCGATTGACTTGGGGGGTAGAACTTCCATTTGACAAAGAACATGTTGCTTATGTTTGGTTTGATGCCTTACCAAATTATGTGACAGGAATTGGTGGATTAGAAGAAGCAAGAACAAGTGCATTTTGGCAAAATTCATTTCATATTTTAGGTAAAGATATTTTAAAGTTTCATGGTATTTTTTGGCCTGCAATGTGTATGTCTCTAGATCTTCCTTTGCCAAAACTTCTTGTGACAGGATGGTTGTTAAAAGATGGTCATAAGATGTCCAAAAGTCTAGGTAACGTTGTTACTGTCGATCAAATTTTACATTATGGCCGGGATATGTTTGTTAATTATGTTTATCGGGTTACCAATCCAGGGGAAGATATAGACATTACATGGAAATCTTATTTTGAAAGATACAACTCAGACTTAGCGAATGGCATTGGAAATTTATTAGCAAGAACATTAACGATGGTTGAAAAATATTTTGCAAAATCAATTCCTAAATTTAATAAAGAATTTTTATTAAATGAACAGATTGAAATTGCAAATCACTGTGAAAAAGCTGTTCATGCAGTTGAAAAAGCATTTGATCAGTTCCGCATTGCTGATGCCTTGAATGAAATTTCTAATTTAGTATCTTTAGCAGATAAACATATAGCAGCCCAAAAACCATGGGAAGTGGCAAAAAATTCAGACTCTAAAGCGCAAAATGAATTAGAAAATATTTTAGCAACATGTATAGCAGTATTAAAAACAGTCGGTTATTTAGCATACAGTTTTTATCCTGAAAAAATGCAAGATCTTTTAAATAGTATAGGTGAAAAACCAAGCAGAATAACCGAGCATTTTAGTGTAGCCAAAAATTATTTTGCTATTCATTCAGGTTACGTTTGTGATATTATTCCAAAGTTATACAATAGAGTAGACATTGCTGCTGAGTTATTAAATCTTGAACCAGCGAAAACTAACGAAAAAATAAAGTCAAATAAAAACACAGAAATTAAAGTTAATGAAAAAAATAAAATTAATGAAACTAATAATTCCTCAAGTACTTCTATAGAAAATATTCAAATTCAAGATTTTGCTAAAATACAAATGCGAGTAGGTACTGTTTTAAGTGCTGAATGTGTAGAAGGCTCCGATAAATTATTAAAATTAGTTGTTTCATTAGGAGAATTAGGTGAGCGTACAATTTTTTCTGGTATACGTGAATGGATTAAACCTGAAGAAGTGATAAATCATAAAGTTATTATTGTTTGTAATTTAGCCCCACGTAAAATGCGTTTTGGTACCAGTGAAGGAATGATGCTTTCTACAGATACAGTAGAAGGAAAAGTGAACCCTGTGTTTCTTCCTGAATATCTCAAAGAAGGTGCTATTTTAAGTTAAAAATCAACGCAAAGTAATTATATGGAGATAGTATGAGCTTTAACTATAAAGCAATCTTTGTTGATCTTGATGGAACTTTATTAAACTCTAAAAAAAATATATCATCCCGAAATTTAGCATGTCTTAATAACTTTATTGCGCGTGGTATTCATGTTGTTATTGCCACTGGGAGAACAATTAAATCAGTCAGAAAAGTCACAGAAGGTTTAAAAGTCTCTGCACCAGTTATTACATTAAATGGTAATGATATCAGAAAAAATATAGCTGATGAATTTTCAACATTATTATCTTTTATAGATAACAATTTAAGAAATGCAATATATGAAATGGCTCGACAAATTTTAAATAATAGCAGTGAAACTGTTATTGAAAATATTTTAGTAGATACATCAAGCGGTTTTTATTGTTTGCATCCGCATTTACTCGATCCTAGTGAGTTTACAAGTCATTATGATACAGATGTAAAAGTACTCGATTTAGATCGACCTCCGAGTGAGCCTGTTGTCAGCTTTTTATTTTTATTGTCTCCTGAAAGTGATAGAGAATTCTTTTTAAAAACCCAAGGAGAAGTTTTTCTTAAGAATTATAACGCTAAATTCTGTACTTTTAATGGTTGGCCCTGGATTGAAATTGGATCTCCAGTGGTAAATAAAGGCACAGCGATGAAATATGTTTGTGATTATTTAGGAATTAAAATAGCAGATGTGATTGCTTTTGGTGATGGTGAAAATGATGTTGAAATGTTAGAAGAAGCGGGTCTTGGCGTCGCTATGGCTAATGCAGATATCCATGCTTTGAAAATTGCTAAAGCGAAAGCCCTTTCGAATGATGATGATGGTGTTTCAATTTTTTTGGAACAGCTACAATTAGTTGGAAATATTTAGAATGGAAATATATAAAAAACCTCCCAGCATAAACGAAATAGCTGAAAAGTGGTGGACTGACGAACGAATAAAAAAAATATTAGGTGATAAAAAATATACTATAACTCCAAAAACAGCACCTTTATTATTAAGAACTCTTGGATTATTAAATGCCGATGCCTCTCTGTCACCAGATAATTTGCGTAAATTTATTCAAATTAATCATATGTTTAATTTGCTAGAAACTCATTTTGTGGAACTG
>CAYSZE010000148.1:0-15573 GCA_964435255.1 uncultured Oligoflexia bacterium | reverse complement strand
ATTAAAAGTATTAGGATTAGCATAATATGTATAATACAGCGGCAACCTATCAAGAAAATTATTTAAGAGGACCAGATCTGCGCTTTGTTAAAGAGGGAAAATTTCCACATCTTACTTTTAAAGAAAATGCAAAGTTTGATTTTTTAGGCTGTCCTTTGCATATTCCTTTGGGCGTTGCTGCTGGTCCTTTGCTTAATGCCTCTTTTGTAAAAGTAGCATTAAATGCTGGTTTTTGTATGCCTGTTTATAAGACAGTTCGATCTCAACAATGGGAAAGTAATATTTGGCCTAATATTTTAGCTATTTCAACTAAAGAAAAAGCTTTATATGCTGAAAAAGAAAATGCTGTTACGGCAATTGAATTAACAGAAAATCATTTTTTTTCAAAAGAATTATCAATTTCAAATTCTTTTGGTGTTCCTAGCCAAGAGCCAAAAATCTGGCAACAAGATTTTATTAGTTTAAATAATTGTTTGACTTCACCTGGTAAACAAGTTGTTTTAAGTTTTCAAGGATCTAGAAATGAAAAAGGAAGTTTAAGCGAAAATAAAAAAGCTTTTTTAGATGACATAAGAAAAGTAACTGAATTAGTCTGTGCTTGTGTAAATGAAACAAATAATTTCTTTATTGAAATGAATTTAAGTTGTCCAAATGAAGCACTAGCTCCTTTATACAAAGATATTTCTGGTGCTATAGAAGTTATTCAGTTAGTAGATTCTATGTTATTAAAACAAAATAAAAAAATTAAATTAATTGCAAAAATTGGTGTATTAAATGAAAAAGAATTAGAACAATTTATAGGTGAAACAGCTGGAATGTTAAGTGCTATTAGTGCTATAAATACGGTATCTGCTAACATTAGAAAACCGAATGGTGATATTGCTTTAGGAAGTGGATCTCTAACGGGTGGTGTTTGCGGTGCTCTTATTTTTGCTCAAGGTTTAGAGGTTGTTTCACGAATTGCTAAAATAAGAGAAAGACAAAAAATAAATAAGTCTGAACTCGGAATTATTGGGGTTGGTGGGGTGATGACAGCACAACACTTTCTTTCTTATCTCTCAGAAGGAGCTGATATTGTGCATGTGGCAACAGGGATGATGTGGAACCTTAATTTAGCTGCAGAAATAGCGGAGGCTTTAAAAGTCCCTTTTGAAAAAAGTTTGGAGGTTTTTTAATGATACTTGATTCTGATATCCATGATATTGTTAGAGGTTTCATCGAAACAAAAGTAATGCAAATAAGCACTAACCCTATGTTTAAACTTACCAGTGGAAAAGAATCACCTGTCTATTTAGATCACCGGAAAATTTTTTCTCATGTTACGTTAAGAAGGAAGATTATTCATAAATGGGCGCATTTTTTAAAAGCAGAGTTTAATGGTGTTTTTGAAAATGGAAATAATATTGTTTTTGCTGGAACAGCCACTGCTGGTATAGCACCTGCTTATGCACTTGCTGAATATTTTAATTGCGGTTTTGTTTATGTCAGAAGCAAACCGAAACAGCACGGCTTAGCTTCAGTTATTGAGGGCTCTTTACCAATAAATGCGAGTGTCATAGTCGTAGATGACATGATTACAACAGGTGGGAGTGTTATTCAGGCTGTAGAATATGTAAGAATGGAGTCAGTGAAAAATATTTTTGTGACGAGCATATCGACACATAATTTAAAAAAGGCAAGTGATGCTTTTGCTGCAAACCATGTTTTGGCTCGAAGTTTATTTAAAACGACCGATTTGTTTGATGTCGCTTATGCAAAAGAATTTATAACTGGAAAAGAAATGAAAATGATCATGGAGTGGTTAACACAATTGGATGGCTAAAAAAAACCTGCTTGCTAATGCTAAAGTTATTTGGGAAAGAGATTATCGTTCCATTCTGCAAGGATTACGATCTGCTCTTGCTGTTTTGGTTGTGATAATCATATACGCTTACCATAAAGATCATTCTCTTTTTTTTATGGGGCTATGTGCTCTGGGTTTAAGCCAGGCATGTGCTCGGACTATGTATTGGCGATATGAAATAAATATGCTCATTTCTTATTTTATTTCTATTATGCTTATTTTTATTTCTTATCCATACTCACAATATATTTTAACGACTTATTTATATTTATTCTTAATTACTTTTTTATTATATATTTTTTCTTACTATCAAATAAGTAGTACATTTTCTATATGGGCTTATTTTATTCCATTAAATAGTATAATGTCTATAAAATCTTATGATGATTTTATTAAATTTTTATTAATGGATACTGTGGCTTTTTCTATTTGTTATTTTATTTCAGTAGTAATTATACCACCTAAAATAAAAAAAGAATGTTATTACGAACTTAAATCAGTGTTGCACGAAGTTAATTCTTATTTAAAGACATTAGAAGCATATACAAAAGATAAAAATGATAAAAATGCTCTAATTTTGACAAAAAAAAGAGATAAGATTTTTTTACGCTTAAAAAATCTAAGATTACTTATGAGTGAAATTAGTTCATATATAAAAAAGGGTAAAATAAAAGTAAAAGAAGATCTCTTACCTTTTTTTGTAACCGTTAAATTGATTGAGAAATATGTTGAAAATATATTAGGTATTTCTTTAAAAATAAGAAATATAAATATCACTTTAAATTTTGAAGATTTATTTAATAAGTTAGATAGGTTAATTAATAAAACTAATAATGACTTTTTGAAGTTTTTATCGGATATAAAATTGCTTAATTTAAGGGATTTGGGAGTTATATTTGAAAAAATATATATTAATACATTAGTTGAATTTAAATTATTTGAAAAAATGAGTATAAAATATCAAGATAATGAAATATATGATGAAATACTCGCATTGGTTTTACAATTAAAAGATAATATAAGCTTAATTAATAAAGAGTTTAAAATATTAAGTAAAGAAGACCAATATGTCTTTAATTAATGTGCTTTTCGTAATTATTAAATTAATTTTTAATTTTAAAAATTTAGAAATTAGACAAGCATGGCGAACTTCAATTGTTTGTGTCATCTGTTTATTTGTTAATCAACATTTTTTGCAAGGAGAATTTCCCGCTTGGGCTATTGTAACTGCGGTGGTTTGTTTGCAAAGTAATTTTGGTGCAACCTTAAAACGAGTTAAACAAAGAATTATAGGGACAATATTAGGCTGTGCTATCGCAATAGGTATTACTATTCTTTTTCCAGATAATATTTATATTTCAATTGCTGTTTTATTAGTATCATTATTGTTAACTATTTATAATTCTTTATATAACACATACTCTTATACATATACGGTTTTTTTCTTTACCTTAGGACTTATTGCTATTATTTCGAGTCTTTTTCATAATGGTAAAGAATTTGCTCTTTTACGGATTGAAGATGTTGCTCTTGGTGCTCTTGTTGGGACGCTGGGGTCTTTGGTATTATGGCCCGATTTTGCTTGGAAAACCTTCAAAAATGATCTCTTAAAAGTTGTTGCAGAAATTGAAAATTATTTTATTGCCATCCGCAAGTGGATGATGAGTTGTGCTACTGAAGAAATTGTTTATTCGCAAAAGATTACTTCGGCTACGTGTAATCAAGAGGCTCGAAATAAAATATCAGAAATTTATTACGAACTTGCTACAAAAAAGTATCCCTTAAAAGAATATGAATCCTTTATTTTGTCGCAAGAGCGTATTTACTATTCATTATTGAATATATATAATTCATTAATATTAAATTCTTATGAAAATAAGAAAAAAAGTTTCCCATATGTCTTAAAACAATTGGAATTGATTCAAGATTATTTTCGCATATCAGTAGCAAGGCTCCCGTTATCTAAAAAAAATATCATTAATTTAAACACCTATAGCGATAACCCTTTAATATTAAAGCTTGAAAAGCAGGCGGAAGAGAGTTTAAAGGAATGGAATAAGGAAGAATTGTCTTTTGAAACAAAGAAATATCGCACATTAATGGAAAGATTATTAACAGAAGTTAAAATAATGAATGATGAAATCAATAAAATATATGATTACTATCATCAGCATTAAGTGTTTATTATTAAAAATATATTGTTCAATATTATTTTTTATATTTATTAATTTTAAAAGTTGTTAAACTAAGCTTTTGTATGGCAAGCTACATGTTCTATTGTTAATTGTTTCTCTTGGAGACGTCGTTATGCATCTTATTGGGTTTGATATAGGTGGAACAAAATTGGAAGCTATGCTGATACATATCGGTAAGTTAAATAAAGATGAAAGCTTTATTTCTTCCTTTGAATTCCAAAAATCATCAGGAGATATTATCCCAGGTTATGTATTATATAAGAAAAGGGTAGCTACAGAAAGACATAATGGCTACGAGCAAGTTATTGATAAACTTGCTTTGCTAGCAAAAGAAGTCTGTGCTGAAAAAAATTTAGATTTACATTCATTGTCAGGAATAGGGTTAAGTATCCCTGGTCCCGTCGATCCTAAGACAGAGATTGTGACATCAAGTAATACTATGATCTTAGTCGGACATAATCTTCATCAAGATCTTCGTGCAAAATTAAAAGTCACTTTCCCTATAGTTTGTGAAAATGATGCCAATTGTTTTGCTTTAGCTGAGACTTTATGTGGAGCTGGACTCGATTATTATAAAAAAACGGGAATCCCAGTAAATAAGCAAGTCAGTATTGGTCTTATTCTCGGTTCAGGTTTTGGTGGCGGTCTGGTTGTGAATGGCAAAGCGGTCACTGGTAGAAGAGGTGGCGCAGGTGAAGTCGGTCATATGACTTTATACGCAGGCGGCAATCCTTGTTACTGCGGGCGTGCAGGTTGTGCCGAGCAGTATTTATGTGGCCCTGCCATTGAAGCTGCTTTGAATAATCGTATTTATTCGCAAATAGAAAAGCGTCCTAGCGCTGCTCAGGTGTTTGAACTTTATAAGGCACAAGACCCTATCGCTTTGGCTGTTGTTAAAAGATATAAATCTGACTTAGCATTATTTTTAGGCTCTCTCACTTGTATGTTAGATCCTCATTATTTTGTACTTGGCGGCGGTCTTAGCCTCCAAGACATCATTTATGAAGGTTTAGAAAAGAAAATTGGGGAAAATACTTATCTTCCTGATCAACCTATATCTATCTATAAACATAAAATTGGTGACTCTGCTGGTGCTATAGGAGCGGCGTTGGTTGTGTTAGAGCATAATAAGTTGCATTTTTAAATAATTATTTCGAGATTTCGGCGTAATTGCTTTAAAACACGAGTCAATAAAATTTTATCTTCTTCAGGGATGTCTTTTAAAACTTTAGGTCTAATTCTTTCACTAATTTTAAAAGCATCGCTGAGTTTTTGTGTCCCCAGTTCAGTTAAGTGCAGGCTTTTTGCTCTTTTATCTTTGTTGTCGTCCTGCTTTTGTAACCATTTTTTTTGTTCCATATTTTCTAAAGAACGTGTCAGACTTTGTGGTTCCACATCCATGATCAAAGCGAGATCGGCTTGGCGGATTCCAGGATTTCTTCCAATATAAACTAAAATTCTCCGTTCTAATCTGCTTAAATCGTATTCTTTTGCCAGTTCATCTAATTTGTTCCGCCAAAGATTGATAGTATCAATAAAGTAAAATTCAAGAATGATGTCGGTACTTAAATTATCGGTTTTAAATTTTGGAATGGAGGCTGTTTTTTCAGAAGACACGAGTTCAAGATTTTCCATGTTTTTCTCCAAGTAAACATTAAAAACGCAAAGAAATAATCAAGTCCTGTATAGAACCACTACCAAGAAGAATAAATATAACTGGAAAGATAAATAAAACCAAAGGGAAAACCATTTTAACTGCTGCTTGCGCTGCACATTCTTCCATTTTTAGAATAGCTTGCATTTTAAGAGCTTTGCTTAAGTCGTGTAATGCATTTTGAATAGGAGTTCCTAATTGTAACGATATAACAATAGTTTCTAGCATATCGTTAAAGTATGGGTTTTGTTGTTTCGTTGCTGTTTCTTTTAGGCATTCAAAAAATGGGGTACCTAAATAATGCTTAAAAAGAATTCTGTTTGCTATTTTTTGTATTTCTGCATCAACTGCATAATTTCGGGCAAGGGCAAATGCTTGATACAAATTATGGCCTGATTCTAAGTTTAAAATCAAAAGATCGAGAAATTCGCTGGTTGCGTAAAATTCGTTAAGCGATATATTGATATTCTTAATATTAAAATTTTTAAATATTTTATATATATCTTTATAAAATATGACGCAAAAATTTAGAATTAAAGAAATAAAAAAGGAAATCATTTTATGATCCTGGTTATTTTATAAATAATAGAAATTCCTAATATATAAAGTATAGAAATAAAAATAAGTAACATGATTCCATATTTATTGTTGAAAAAGAAAAAGATGTAATGTGGTGATAAGAAAAATATTATAAAGGCTAAAACAAACGGTGCTAAACTGATGATGAGTGCTTGAAATCTTATCTGGGATGTAAAAGTGTGGATCTTTTTTTCAGCCGTATTTTTTTCAATAAGTCTGTTTCTTAAATTATCTAAAATAAGTGTAATATTACCTTTATTTAAACTACAAATTTTTAATGTGTTCAAAAAAAAATATAAATAGTAATTTTTGTTATGATCTATGTCTTTAATTACTTTTTCTATTGCTATTTCTAAAGAATTCCCTTTGGCATAATAAAAATTTATTAATTTAATATGTTTTAATAAGCTTCTATTCCATTTATGATTTGAGGCAAGTTTATTTAGACTTTGTGATAGTTCCATACCAGAAACTAAGTAGCAATTTAAATAGTAAATAAGTTTTGGTAATTCGGTTTTAAGTGCAGATGTATTTTTTATATTTTTATAATAGCATTTACTTATTTTTATTAGTATAATAAAAATAAATATGGTTGGATGTAACGAAATAATAAATTTAAATTTTTCTTGTTTTAAAGTTTTATAATAAGTAAAATTTATAAAAAGTATTATAATAAAAGATATAATTGTATATAAAAGTATCATTGTTTAATCTTCAGCAAAAATTTTAGATAAAGTGTATTCATAATCTTGCGAAAGAGATTGAAGTTTATAGACTGAATGTATAACTCTTTTTCCACTTTTTTTGCGTTTGAGTTGAATAATAACTTCAATTGCAGAAGCTATTTGTTGACGTATGGCTTTAATAGGTAAATCAAAACCAGAAAATAAAACGAGAGTCTCAAGTCTGTGCAAAGCATCTAAAGCTGAATTTGCGTGAATTGTTGTCATGCTTCCTTGGTGGCCAGTGTTCATAGCTTGGAGCATATCTAAAGCTTCCTCTCCTCTACATTCACCAATAAGAATGCGGTCAGGACGCATTCTTAAAGCGTTCTTTAAGAGTTCTCTTATATTTATCATTCCTTTTTTTTCAACATTCTCTTTACGGCTTTCTAAACGTATAACATGATCATGTAAAAGTTTAAGTTCACAAGAATCTTCAATGGTGATGATCCGTTCTGTTGGGTGAATAAAATCTGATAAGCAGTTTAGTAAAGTTGTTTTTCCAGTGCCAGTGCCGCCAGAAATTAAAATATTTTGTTTATCTTCAACACATTTTATTAATATTTTTTCGAGAGTTAATGGTATTGTCCCATTTGCTAGAAGATCCTTGTAGTGGAAAGAAAATTTTGGAAATTTTCTTATTGTTAAACAAGCTCCATCAATAGCTAATGGTGGGATAATAGCATGAATACGATCTCCATTTTGAAGTCTGGCATCACAATGAGGTGTGGTGGTATCTATTTTTCGCCCACACTGGCTGCATATTCTTTCAATTATACTAAATAAATCATGTTCAGCAGGAAATTTTAATTCAGATAATAATATTTTTCCTTTTCTTTCTAAATAAATACGATCATATTTATTTACCATTATTTCTGTAATTTCTTCATTAAGTAATGGTAAAGTGATAACACCAAACTCAAAAACTTGTGCTTTTAGACACCAAAGGTACTTTTTAAATAAAATTCTGTGTTGTAAGTCAAAAATATTATCTTTATTGAAAAAACATTGTCCCAGTAAATAAGTCGCTGTTTTTATAAATTGTATTTCATTAAGATTATTGTCTTGATCTGGTTTTTTATTTACTATTTCTTCCTGAATTTCATTAAATATTTTTGTGTACAATGCGCTTGAAAATATTTCTGTTATTTCTTGTTCTGTAGGAATCGTGTATTGAATGTTCGCACTGCAAGTTATTTTTATCTTTTGTTTACCAAATTCAAATGATTTTGTAGAAAAATGACTGCTAATAGTATTGTTTTCGATAAAATAAATAATTTTATCTTCCAAAATGATTTGTGCGTAAATATCATTTTTATGAGTTAATACTATATCGCATTCATTAAATGTTCCGATTGTAAGAATAGTATCATTCTCTAGAAAAGCTATTTTGTTATTAAATTCTGTGTGTAATTTCCATTTCATTTTTTCTTCTTTTCACCATAAATTACTTGAAAATGGTCATTCTTAATTATGTTTTTAATTTTCTCACTTTCGATAAATTTATTTAAGGTGATAGCCTGATCTTTTAAATTAAAGTTATCATTAGGGTTTCGTAAAGCTATAGAAAATTGGGCATATCTTTTCATGAATAGTATAATTTTAATTTCTTCAGGAGTTAAATAAAAACTTATAGAGTTGTTATTGCTTAGTGCTAAATTATTTTTGTTTTTTTCGTCTATAGCTATAAGTTGAATATTTTGTAAAATTACTTCAGTCGCTTTTCCGAAACCAGGTAAATCTAGATTTGCAATGATATCAATGCGGTCGCCTGTTTTTAAACTTTTTGCTATGCTTCCAAGTTCCATCTCTAAGACAAAAAGCCTTTTGCCATAAGGAATTTTATCTGTTAGAGTACTTTTAATATGGCCTTGGACAAAATTACGTAAAATAAAATTATTTTCATTAACATTTGTAATTAATTTTTTTCCAATAAAATAATCTAAATCTGAATTATTATTAAAAAATTCTTTAATAGCATTGAAAGAGATATTTGTATAAATAATATCTTGTGGTGAAATAATATCTCCCATTTTCATGGAACGATTTAAAGTGACTACTGATATGTTCCTGCTAGGAGCAAAATTAAAATTCTGTAGAGTATAAATAAAACTAATCTGAAAAATTGTAAGAAGGATACAAAGAATAATACTTTTTAGCAGTTTTTTATGTGTGATATTCTTTTCTTTGAGAGTTTCATTCTTATAATCTTCCCACTTAATATCTTTCATTTTAGAGACTCTCTGAATCGAAAATGTCATCATCTTTATTAATAGAAGTATTGCCATTGACTTTAGCAGCATTTTTTTGTGCTTTTTCAGCAGAGTTAATAGCTTTACTTTCTGCGGCTGAAATTTTGGAAGTTTCTTGTCCAGCTATCACCCCAGCTAGAGAAGCTATTTTTCCTTTAATTGCTCCGCCAAAAAATGCGGTTGCCGCGACAGCCGCGACCGCAACAAGACTTAAAATAATGGCATATTCTGTGAGACTTTGCCCAGATTCTTTTTGTTTATGCATATGCTCCCCTTTCATTAGATAGCAATAAAATTTATGCTTCATTCTTTATTATCTTAAAATAATTTTCTTTCAGATTATAAAACTCTTAATATTGCTAATAAAAATCCCAAGTTAATAAATTAAAAGAGTACAACAAAAAAAATGCCTGATATTTAGGGAAATATAGAGATTTTTAAGTCAGAACCATTTCTGTTTTAATTTTTAATTACTGCAGTATTTTTTTTATGTCTTTTGATAAAAGGTTAAATAAATGAAGCTTAAATTTGAAAACAATGAATATTTTTTAGAAAAATCTTTCACAAAAAACACTAATATTCCTTTATTACTGTTAAAAAATGCTAAGGTTGGAAAAGTTGGTTTTTTAAATCATCTTTTTCCTCCCCAAAATTATGGTCTATTATATAAAAACTTCCATCTATTTCATACAATTGGTATGTTTTTTTCAATTCAAGTTATCTGTTTTAATAAAAAATTAGATTTATGTTTCCCCCCTTTTTTAGTAGAGAAAAATAAAATATTTCTTTTGCCTAAAGAGGTTAAATATGTTTGTGAAATTTCAGCAGAAGTATTAGATTTTGATAATAAAGAAACAAAAGTAGAAAATAATGTAAGAATTATTGAAAATAAAGGAGCTATTTACTTTTTTAAATATTTAAAATATATAACCTATATTTTGGTTTTATTAAGTTTTCTTTTTTTATCGTTAGGGTGTTTTGCAGCTGAGCAATTAAAATTAACATTAGGAAAAGAAAAAACGATTGATCTTATTCATTCACCATTAAGTATTCAAATTGCTGATCCTGATTTAATTGAAGTACAAAGAATAGGTTATTCTAATGCTATAAAGCTGTTACCAAAACAAAATGGACAAACACATATTACTGTTCAATATCCTGATGGCAATGAGAGTCATTGGGAAGTGGTTATTGGATCACAGTCTTTTTTTAGAGGGAGCGATGTCACGCACGAGAGTTCCCTTGAAAATTTATCTAACCTTGATATTGTTGGAAAATCTCTAAAAAAAATAGGAGGCATAAATTATCTTATCAGAGGTGGTAAAATAATAATTCTTGGTGACATTAAAACCAAAGAAGATTTTCGTAAATTATTAAATGTCGTGAGTGCAAAACCACAACTTTATTATCCTGCATATAGTATTAACGACACAATACGTGAAGACATTATAAATATTTTGCAAGGACACCTGCGTCTCATGGGGGAAAGTAATTTAAAAATAATAAATAGAGGTGGTTTATATGCTGTGACAGGTGTTTCTTCACACCCTAGCGCAAAAAATAAAGTATGGGCTTTTTTAAGTGCATTAATACCTCATTTAAATGATTATATAAGCTTAACAACAGGTGATAGTTCTCTTATTCAAATTAATTTGGAATTTTTAGAAGTTGGAAAATTAAAACGTTTAAATGCTGGTGTGAATTGGACAGGAATGCATCAACCTTTAGTTGGTAATTTTAATTTTGGCAATTCTTTGTTTTCAGATGGCTTTGGAAAATCGAATTTACAAATAGCCCCTTTGAATGTCCTATTAAAAGCTCTGCAAGAAAGAAGTTTTGCCAGAAATATTGCAAAACCTGTTGTTCTGACACGTTCAGGTGAAAAAGCTTTTTTCTTAGCGGGTGGAGAAGTTCCAATTGTTTCTACAAATATCAGTTCAAATCAGCAAAATATTTCAGTGAGTTATAAACCATTTGGAGTTCTTTTTCATGTGACTCCAACAATACAAGCAGATGGTTCCATTTGGTTACATCTTGACCTAGAAGTTAGTGACGTCTCAGAGACATTGTCATACCAAAGCATTCCAGGTTTTATTACGAGAAAATTAAAGACAAATATTATTTTAAGAGATGATAATTATGTTGTTTTAAGCGGTTTAGTACAGTCAAAAAATTCAAAAGGTGTAGAAAAAATTCCACTATTGGGTTCATTACCTATTATTGGAGAATTGTTTAAAAGTCGTAAATTTAAAGAAGATGAATCTGAATTGTGGGTAGCTGTTTCGGCAACAAAAGAAGATTCGAGCATGAATTTTTTAAAAGAAAGTGAATACACCAAAAAGAAAAATATGAGCTTGAATTCGTTTTCTTTTAGTTTATTGGATTAAATATGTTATTAATTTACGATCTAAAAAAAGGAATAGTGCATATAAGTTTATTGCATGAAAATATAAACACTATTTATAGAGGTCTTTATATAAATAGTAGATATTCAAAAGATATAAAAACTACTTTAATTTTAAATTTTAACTTTTCATTACCAAATTGTTTTTTAATTCCCGATTTTCGCTTCATTATAAAAAATAAATATGGGCATTTATTTTTGTTAATTACTATTAATTTTGTTAATAGAATACTTAGTGTGTTTGGTAAGATAAGAAAATATTTTGAAAAAGATTGTTACTTTTACTTTCTGTTTTTCTTTCTTTTTTTTATAAAGTTTGTTGTCTGTGGTAGTTATAGTAATGAATTGTTTTTTTCTAATAAAAATGAATTGGATATTGGAAAGTTAAAAAGTGAATTGTTTGAGTATAAAAGCAGGAAGATATATTTTGGAAATAACTCAAACTTAATTTCATTAGAGTTAGATAGTTTAAAATTTATGAGTAATATTAAGTTTGCAAAAATTATAAAAAAAAGCGAAAGTAATGTTTTAAATGACAGAAAAATATTAGTGACATATTATGCTAAATTATTTGTTATAAATGACAAATTTGAAAAATTACTGCCTTTTCATAAATGCTTAAGTATAAAAGGTGATTTCTATTTGTATCATTTAAATATTAATAAAAAAGAACAAATTATTATTTCTAATGATTTTTTTAATCGCTTTAATTTATTTAATGTAGTCTTCATTCCATATGATAAAGAATTAATAGAAAGTAAAGAAAATTTATGCAAATTGATGGGTTAAGAAAAAAAATGTTCGTTTTTTCTTTTAAAGAAAATGATTTTATAAATTTTGAAAAATTTTTGTCAGAGTATGAAAATTTTGAAACTAGTTTTATGGAAGAATATTTTATAATTAATTATAAAAATAATAAAATTCTTGTTAAGTATGAATGTTTATTTCAAGTAAATGGTGAATATTACTTCATCACAAAGCAGAAAGAAAATTTATTTTTGATAGATAATTGTATAAATGATTTATTTTTTATTGAGTATAATATTTTTGTATTTTTGCAGGCAATAACTCTTCGTGTTTTGTCTTATGATTTTTATATGTGTCTGTTTAAATTTCTTATTACTAATAAGACTTTTGTAAAAATAATATTTATAATTTTTATCTTATTTTCGCGTTTTTCTGAAACGAAAATAAATGAAATTAATGATTTAAATAGTATTTATAGACGTGATTATTTTATTTCGCATGAAATAAGTAATTTAATTTCTTATAAATTAAATTCGGAAAAAAAATGAAAAATAATTCTGCAGGTTTAACTTTAGTCGAGTTTGTTTTGGTATTTCCTCTGGTTTTTTTTCTTGCTTTAGGAAGTCTTGAAATTGCAAGATTGTATGCCTTTAAAGTTTATTTACAAGCTATTACTAATGATACTGTCATTATGTTGTCCCATTCACATCTGCAAATTTTAAATACGAATGATATTGAGAAAAATCATTTAATTAATAGCATAAAAAAAGATATAGAAAAAAAAATACAAAAATTTCCAACAGCATTTGTTTTTTTTCAAGGAGAAAATATTGAAAAAATGGAAAAAAATTCAATTCAAATGAGTCTAAATTTTGAAAATTTTAGTAAAAAAAGTCACCCAAATGGTGTTTATTTAAAAGTAAATACTTGTTTACCTGTTTTATTTTCGCATGTGTTAAATGGCTTATTTGATGAATCTGTATTAATTGGAAAAAAAATAAATTCTTCAAATGATACGAGTAGAAATTGCTTAGGGCATTTTCTGAAATTTCAACATTCTTATCCTTATATTAACTTTAGAGTTCGTAGTGCATCATATTTTCCTTGGCCAGCCTCAACAAATATTTTTATCAAGGGTTTTCATATACCAAAAAAAATAAAGGGACTAGAATTTATTGATGATAAACAAAAAAGCAATTTATTTAATCAAAATATTTCTAGTGAGTTATAAGTTATGAAAAAAAACTCTGATCAGTCAGGACAAATGCTTGTTTCTGCTTTAATTTTATTAGTCATTTTATTTGTGTTTTTATTGTTTATATTCTTTGTTGCAGAAAGTTATATAAGAAATTATTCAAATATGAATATTGCTAGAAATGAAATATTAAAAGAAAATACCGAAATTTCAAATATATTAAATGAATTAAGTATAAATAATTATCTTATAGTGCAGTCTTTAAGTGTTGCACAAAAAGCATTTTTACAAGCAAGTGAATTGAGCTTATATCATTCATTTAGTCAACCTTATTGGAAAACTCATTCTACTTTAGAAACCTCTAAAATAGAAGAAAGTTTTGACCACTATCTATCTGCGGAGACAAAAAGAAATATTCAACAGAGTTATTTAGAATTGCAAAGTAAGTCTGCAAGAGGTTTGGTTTTTTCTAAATCTTTAGTACAAAGAAATAAATTTCATTTAAATAAGCTTCCGCAAAAAATAGCGCAATATTTTATTTTTTCATCTAATAGTGCTTCTTTTTGCTTGGGGCTAAAAAATATAGAAAAACAAATGAATTACCCTGGTTTTTTTTATTTTCCTCTTCTAGAAAATTTTTATTCTTTTTATTTTAAACACGAACAATGCAAAGTACTGCATAAAAGGAAAAATTTTATTGAATTTATTAATAAAATTGATTTTTTGAGTTATGCTACAGAAGATACTTTTTATGTCCTAGAAAACTTAAATATTATAAGTAGAAATATAGACTACGGAATTTTATATATTCCCTATAAAAATGCAAAAAATTTTTTAAATGATTTATTTGCATTGGCTCCTAAAATAGTTAATTATAAAAATAATTATTCTGTATTTTATAGATATATAAATAGAATATTTGGTGATTCTTTCATTGCTGAAAGTAATTTGTTTAAATACTCTAAAAATATCTATTCTAGAATTATTCATCCTAACTTAAATTGTAAATGGGAGTGGGGTGGTAATTTAGAAGTAATTGTAGCGCACCAAGAATATTTTGATAAAAATTGTACAGTGAAAGAAAATGATTTTTTATTTTCTTTCTTTTTACCGCATTGGGTTGCTGTCATTAACTTTGAGAAAGATATTTTAAATTATGCAAATGATAAGTGAAGAATCACAAGGCCAAGCATTAGTAGAAACTATTTTTATTATTCCCATTTTTTTTCTGATTTTGAGTGGAATTTTGTTTTTGTTTCAGAGTCAAATGCGGATTTTAACAGATGAAAATGTCGTCAATGGACAAATTGTTTCAGCCGCTTACTTAATGGAAGAGGAAAAATGGTCGATTGAAAAGTCTGAAGAGTTAATAGCAAAACAAGTCCATTACTCCTTCATGCCAAGCAAATTTTTTTTAAATTCAGTCGATCAAATTGATGGGCTTTTCTTAGATAAAATTCCTTTAACGCAGCAAGAAAGTAATACTTGTGACAAAAATAATCCACGTTATCAAATATATCGTCAGGAAAAAGGCTTTTTCAATTTAACGACTTGTGCGCACGAGTCGCAGTATGAAAGAGAAAAAAAACCACCGTTTTTCAAAAGCAGCCAAGCTGAAGTCAGTCATTATTTAGCGCAAAATTTATTTTACCCAGCAGCTTATTTGCAGTTAAAGGAAAAAGAGAAAAAAATATCTTCTGCTTATTCTGATTTTTTTAAAGAATCAGAATTTTATACCTATGAACAGCAGCAGGCTTCAATTTTATTTTCGAGCAGAGGGGAATTTAACCAGAGTTGTTTTATGCAACCCTTTTCCCCTGTCTGTTCTCTCCAATCAGTGGAGCATATTTTAACGCGTACAGCAGTCGATGCAGCGAAATGGCAGCTACGTCTGTGTGTGGCTGAAGCTGTTGCTAAATGTGGGGTGACAGGACCTGCTGTGGCTGTCTGTGTCGCTGGAAAATTGTTGCAAATAAAAAATG
>CAYSZE010000147.1:0-7147 GCA_964435255.1 uncultured Oligoflexia bacterium | reverse complement strand
GCATATTTTTACCTTTAAAAATACTAAAACACTAACAGATATGTATCGGATCGTTCCCTGCAATATCTATAAGAAAGAGAAAGGATCGACATCTATTCGCAGCCGTCCAATCAATTCTTTGTCAGCTAAAATTAATTTAGGAAAGATATAAAATGGGTGAATTTCTTTAATAGTACTTATACATAACTGCATTCTATATTCTTGGTTTATTTTCTCTATAGTTGCATTATATGGTCCTGCAAGACGGAGCGCATGAGAATCAATTTTTTTCTCTTGCCAATATTGAATAAGCATATGTTTAATTTTATTAGCTAAATATTCAACTTTTTCTTTATTACCAGACCTTACCTCAAGTAAAATTTGCCTTGAATAAGGGGGATGAAAGCCAAATTTCCGTAATTTCAATTCACGCTGGATAAACTCTTCAACACTATTTTTTAGAGCCATTTCTATTACAGGATGTCCTACACTTAATGACTGTAAAACCACAGTCCCTGGTTTTGTTCCACGCGCAGCTCTGCCCATTGCTTGATTTAAAAGTTGAAAGGTCCTTTCGGCTGAACGAAAATCAGGTAAATATAGAGCATCTTCAACATGTAACACCACTACTAAAGTAACAAAAGGAAAATCATGACCTTTTGCTAGCATTTGTGTTCCTATTAAACAATCTGTTTCTCTAGTTCTAAATTTTTCTAAAATGCCACTGAGTTTTGTATTACTTGTCAACACATCCCTATCTAAACGGGCAATTTTTAATTCTGGTAGTTTTCTTTGAATGAGATCTTCAATTTGCTGAGTACCAACTCCCTTATATATAAAGTGATGCGAATGACACGAGGGACAAGATTTTCTTTTAATTTCTCGATATCCACAGTAGTGACATAATTCAACTTGCGCTTTTTCATGTAGTGTTGTTGTGACTGCACAATTAGGACATCTTAATGGTGATGCACATTGAGTACAAATAGCAAAATTGACATAACCTCTTCTATTAATAATAATGATACTTTGTTCACTATTCTTTTTTCTTTGTTGCAAAAGATCATATATTTCAGGCGATATAGCTTCTTCTGAAAAACTTATTTGCGAAGATTTTAATTGCACTGCTTGTAATTTTTTTTTGTTTATAGAAGGTATATATTTTCTACTATCTATTATAATATTTTCGACATTTTGGTTTGAATACTTGCTATCAAGTTTGAAGTATTCATATTTTTTTTGATAAACATTATACATAGATTCCACCGAAGGTGTTGCGGAACCTAACAGGCATAAAGCTTGTTCTTTTTTTGCTCGAACAATAGCTAAATCTCTTGCATGATAGGGTAAAGAATCTTGTGATTTATAACTATTGTCATGTTCTTCATCAATAATAATGAGACCTATATTTTTTAAGAATGAGAAAATTGCAGTTCTCACACCAAGAACTATTTTAGCGAATCCTAAATGAATTTTAAACCATTCAAGTTCATACTCTAACTGTGTTAAACCTGAATGAACTATCGCTAAATCATTGCCAAAAACCGCCCGAAAACGGGAAGTCATTTGTGGTGTTAAAGTAATTTCTGGAACTAAAACCAAAACTGTTTTGTTTTTATTCAAAATATCTTGTGATAATTTGATATATATTTCAGTCTTACCAGAGCCTGTAACACCATGTAATAAAGCAATTCCTTCATTCATAAGCAATAATTTATTATAAATAATATTTTGATCTGTAGTTAAATGAATACTTTCTCTTTTGGGAAGAAGTACTTCACCTTTTATTTGTTTTTTAAATTTATGAGCAAAAAATTCATATTCTAAATTATCATTCCTTTTAAAAAACTTACTCATTCGGTTAAATAGAATAGTATGCTTTTGTGCATTCCATAAAAATTTAGGCGCTATTAAAGGAACTACTTTTTCAAGTGGGAACAAGTAGTATTCTGCAATCCATGTTAAAAATGCCAAATAATGGTCAGGCAGTGAATTTGTATATTCTACTGGAGATATAACGTTCTGACATGGAAATAAAGGTTTTGCACAAAAACCAATAAACAAAGCAACATATTCCTGAGTTATTTTGCCTTTGCGCATAGGAACTAACCAAAAACTGCTTAATTTTATACCATAAAAAGCCTTAGGAATTTCATAAGTCAATAAAAGCCCCGTTGCTCCTACAACAATAAACTCTCCGAATTTTTTTTCCTCTTGAGTATGCATTGGCATTTCCTACAATAGACGACAATTAAAGCGTTGCATTTTTTAAACTCGCTGAGAAAGAAAACTCAAGAATAAAATGAAAAAAAATGTTATTTTCAGATATAAGTAAAAATGTTAATATTGGCAAACACTTTAACTTCTTCCAGCGGTACGATTAAAGGATTTTTTCTATGACTGCAAACCTTTTATATAAATTCGTTTTCTTGACATTGATACTTTTGCTGCAAACTATGAGTTTTGCTGTCGAAGAAAAGTTATTAATTACAGGAAATGAAGCAAGAGCCCCTAAGATCTTTCTAGATGACAATCAACAACCCAAAGGATATCTTGTAGAAGTGATGAATCTTATTGCTAAGGAGTTAAAAATACCCGTTGAGTACAAACTACAACACTGGCCAAAGGCTGTCGATGATGCCATGAGTGCCAAATACGCCATTATTGGTTTTTCTCGCTCAAATGAAAGAATGAAAATTTTCGATTTCACTGAAGAACCATTATACTATGATAAAGTTATTTTAGTAACCACAAAAAATAATAATATGAAATTTGAAACCTATGAAGATTTAAAAAACAAAAAAATTGCTGCTATTCGTGGGACAAATTATGGCTTTATTTTTGAAAAACTTGTTAAAGAAAAGGGCTTTCACTATGTGGAAACTTTTAATGTGGAAAGTCAACTTGAACTTCTTGTCAAAAATAAAATAGATGCCTTTTTAATAGGCCCTGGAATAGATGGTTTTAAAAGTGCGATAAAAAATGTAAAGAATCAAGAAATTATTAATAAGATAAATGAATTTCGTTTTTTAAAGAAACCATTTAATTTAGATCCTAATTATTTAGCAATTCATAAATCAAGAAATAAAAAAGCATTTTTAAATAAAATTGATGAAGTCATAAAAAAACTAAAAGCAGATGGAAAATTGAATCATATTTTTGAAGAAAAATAATTCAAAATAATAAATAACGTGATAAAATTTAAATATGCTTTGACATTTAAACAAAAAAATTGGAAAAATTTAGTTGTTTATTTTGTGAGTTAAGTATTTTGGAGTCGCAATGAAAGCACCTCGTTATGCCTTTTTTGATTTTGATGGAACGTTAATAGCAAAAGATTCTTTTATTTTGATTTTAAAAAAAATATTAAAAGAGGAACCTATTAGAATGTTAATCATTTTACTTTGGACTCCTATTTTATTAGCAACCGCAGTTTTCAAGTTAGATAAAACTCTTGCCAAATCTTTGCTGTTATGGAGCGTTACAGTAGGGAAAGAAAAAAAAGAATGTGCACAATTTTTACGGAATATTCTTGCTACTGAAAGTGGTGATCTTTTATTTCAAGAAGCCATTCCAACTTTTAAAAAATTAAAAGAAGAAGGTGTTGAAATAGTCATTATAACAGCTTCAGGACAAACATGGGTAAGAGGTATGCTGCACGGTAAATTTCAAGACATAAAATTAATCATTGGGAGTAAACTTACTTTTTTTGCAGGCGGTGTTGTTTTAAGATCAAAGAATTGTTACCAAGAAGAAAAAATTTCTCGTATTCATGAAATATTAGGAGAAAATATTGAATGGCATAGCGCATGGAGTGATCATATTGCTGACTTACCCATGCTTTTAAAGGCAAAAGAAAGAAATATTATTTGTCCAAAACCTAAACATCTTAAAATTTTTAAAAAGAAATTAGAGAGCCGTTTCCAATTGTTGCATTGGTCAACAAAATCATATCAATCATAATAAGTGAATGGTCTGATACATTTTTTCTAAATTCACAAGATGAACTTCACCCAACTTTTTAAAACCAAGATTAGGTAATGAGTAATTGCTTAAAACTCCATTTAATGCTGTTAACGAGTAAGTATTTTTTTCAGGAAACTTTTTTAATACCTGATACATTATTTGTCGTGCTAAATTTTTTTTCTGAAATTCAGGAAAAACAGCTAAATTTGATAAATAAGCATCATTCGATGCGCTTATTGTGATTGTAATAGTTGCACATGGTATGCCAGAAAAATACGCTAAATAATTTTGGTTATGGTGATTTATATTTTTTTCTCCTAACATAACGACTAATTTTTCTTGAGTCATTTTGTCGATATCAAATAATGGAGATAAAAACCTTATATACTCCTTGGTATCTATGCACTCTTTTATGGTAAGCTCTGAGTTTAGACTTATATTATTATTAAGTCTCCCCTTTTCTAAATAGAAAAATACTCCATCATAAACTGAAAATTCCTTATATCTGTCATCTAACGAAAGAAAATAGCCTTGGCATTTTTTTTCGTTATAAAACTCATATAGCTTAACTATTTCTTCAAATGTATAATAAGTATTGTGATGAAATA
This sequence comes from uncultured Oligoflexia bacterium, assembly GCA_964435255.1. Lineage (GTDB taxonomy): Bacteria > Bdellovibrionota_B > Oligoflexia > Silvanigrellales > Silvanigrellaceae > Silvanigrella. The sequence continues at coordinate 2,594 of CAYSZE010000147.1, read as the reverse complement.
TTGTATTCCAAATTGTCACAGGATTTTCATCATAGTAGCAAACGTATTTTTCAAATAAAGTTTCATTCTTTATAATATTTCTAAATGTATTATTATAAAAACAAATGGCATCGATTAATTTTATTGACATAGATACCTCCTTAATTTTTAACAATTGTTTTATAAACTAGTTTAGATTTACTTACAAATTTAATTAAATAATATTTACAAATATAAGGTTTTAAAATGTTTTTATTATATTTTTTTTAAGTGATTTTAAGAAATAAAATAACTTTTCTGGAATTAATACTTTTCAATTACTTTTAACTAAATAAAATAGAAATAGACTACCAATGCAAAATATGATCATATTTTGCAAATAGTAAAGGAAAATCATTTCTTGATATAACTTGTGGACCAAAAATCATTTCTTCAACTTCAAAGCCACGTTCAAGTGCATCTTCATACACATAAAAAATATGTACACCTTTATCCATTATTTTTAATAAATCTTCATAAATTTTTGCAGGTTGCGTCTGTGCTTTATAACCAAAAACGAGGCCAGATGAATCTTGTTTTGCTAATAAATAACTAATTGCATTTCCACGTAATAGAAGATCTATTGAACCTCCTGCATCTCTTAAAAAATGCGAAATCCAAATGGCCGTATCATCTTGTTCTTCTATTGTACCTCTGTATGCAGACTCAATAATTTGCAATACTTTTTTCATAAATTATTCTTCCATTATCGAGTAGGTATCAACAATACATTATCTGAATTTTCAATAAATTTTAACAGCTCACCTGGTCCATTTCGTCTTAATTTTGGCGAAAATTCAAAGACACCCCTTTCATCAAGACAAAAGCCACATTGCACCCAATCTAGTTTTGCACCTGTTTCTGTTGCTAATTCAAAAATAGAAGCAATCCATTCTTTAGGAGTTGGATGATCTTCTTCCTCGACATTACGATTGTGTACTGGATTTGCATGCGGTATCTGTTTATCAAATGCTAAAGCAACAGCTCCTTCATATGCAAAAACATTCACATCAAATCCTCTTGCAACTGCCAAATGAATCAGACGAAGTGCTGTTGTTGAGCGTGTATTTTCAAAAGGAGGATCCATTAAAACAAAAGTTAAAACAGGTTTCGTCATAAATTTGCCTTTTCTTTATGAAAACCAAATGACTTTACATTTATGAATAAGATGCTCAATAATTGTGTCTAAAGAAGAAATGACAATTTCATCTCTTAAATTTTTTTGTGTTATTCCTCTTTCTCTAACTGAAAATTCATCGATAAAAATAGGAATATCTTTTTTAAGCAAATTTTGTATAGGTTCATAAATTTCAATATTTTTACGAAAGGAAAAGACAGCATTATGTAGAATAAATAATTTAACTTCATTATTTTTGTCTTTTAAATTAACTGCCATTTGATAAGTCTGTTGGACTCCTAATGATTCAAAATGATCTCTTGTTTCGATTAGCAAATATGAATCCATATATTTACCTTATACAATTATATTTAGGAGTGTTCTTTAATCCATTTCAACATTTCACGTAAAGCTTCATCTGCTGCCATTTTATTATAAGTAGGTCGGTAATCTGCAAAAAAACCATGTTCTGCTTCTGGATACACTATTATTTTTGATTTACTTGCACTTTTTTCCAATTCTTTATTCATTTTTTCAACATGATCTTGGGAAATACGTGCATCTTTCCCACCGTACAATCCTAATACTGGCACTTTTAATTTTGCAGCTATATCAACAGGAAATTGTTCCTTTGTCTGCTCAGTTGAAAGTAATGGCCCATACCAAGCAATGGCTGCTTTAATATTTGCATTGTGAGCTGCATATAACCAAGAAGCTTTTCCACCCCAACAAAAACCAGTCACATATATTTTGTTTGTATCTGCTTTTGAATTTGCTTTTACATACTTAATAGTTGCATCTATATCATTATTTACTTGTTTATTTGTTACTTTTGATACTATCTTTTTTAGAATATCTGGAATTTCTTTAATGTTACTTACATTCCCTTGCCGTGAATATAAATATGGAGCAATGGTATAAAATCCTAGTTTAGCAAATCTTCTACATAAGTCTTTTATATATTCATGTACACCAAATATTTCATGACAAATAATTAAAACGGGAGAGGATACATTGTTTTTAGGAAAAGCGACATACCCAGGAATTTTTAATTTACCAACTGGAATTTGAATATCTGAAACTTCAATCCCTTCAGTATCGGTTTGAATTGCAGAATAAGCGAGAGGATAAACAGCGAGTGCATAGCCAGATACAACAAGCGATTTTATAAGAAATTCACGCCGGTTTACTTCCATACGAGAAGAATTTTCTTTATTGCTCATTTCACTTCCTTTGAAACGCTAAATCAAAATTAAAACAAATAATTTTGATAAGTTATCAAAGTGTCGTCAATAAGTCAATTTTCTTTTTACTTGGATTTTTCGGTAACATAATAGTAAAAACGCTTCCAACACCCACTTCACTGCGTAAAGAAATAGTACCTCCATGAGCTTGGACAACATGTTTTACAATAGCTAAACCAAGTCCCGATCCACCACCTAAACGATTATGAGATTTA
>CAYSZE010000146.1:0-7793 GCA_964435255.1 uncultured Oligoflexia bacterium | reverse complement strand
ATTATATTTTGATAAGGTGTGCGGATAGGTTCATAAAGACCAGTAATTTGTCTTAAAAAACCATCACGATGCCACTTTTTTTCTATAGAAAGACCTTTAATTTCACTAGCAAAATGTAGTGACTTTGTTTTAAAAAGATACGACTCTTGGGCTAAAGAAAAAATGTTTGTTTGGACATCTTCTAAACCAAAATATAAAGGTTTGACACCAAAAGGATCACGCATAGCTATAAGCTCAGAGCCATCGGTTTTGCAAATAACGAAACTATATTCACCATCAAGATATTTTTCTATTTCTAAACCATAATTGAGAAACCCTTCTAAAATAGCTTCCGTGTCACTTTTTGTTAAGAAGTGATAACCTTGTTCTGTCGATATTTTATTGCGCAGTACGCTATGATTATAAATTTCACCATTAAAAACGATAACCCATTTTTTATTTCTGCTAAGCATAGGTTGAATATTTGAAGCAATGTCTAAAAAAGCTAAACGATAATGTGCAAGTATAATATTTTCTAATTCAACTTTTTTTAAAGGTTCGTTACCTCTGTGTCTGATATTATTTGCAGCAGAAAAAAATAAATCTTTATAATTAGGATTCGATGCAAAAAAACTGTCTTGATTAAACATTACACCAGCATAGCCACACATAAAAACCCACTTTATAAAAGATTTAACACAAGCTAATCCCGAATTGACTTCATTAGGTTTACTTTTTTGAAGTCTCTTTTGCAAGTCTTGCTAAAATAGCTAGTGCTCGTGTAACAGCGTTATTTCCCAAATCATGTTCAATGTTTGAGTTTAATATGATTTCTTTCCATAATGCAAACTCTGCTGAAATTTCGGGCTGTTGATAGGTACTTGCTATTTGAGCTTGAAATCTAGCTTCTGCATTAGCGTATTGCATTGCTTCTGTTCTCGTTAACCGCGATAAAAGATGCAGCGCATACAATGATTCGGTTCTACTGGCAAAAAAAGGAGATTTTTTTCGCATAGATCGTGCTAAAAATTCAACATAGTCATAATGAGGTTTTTGTGGGGTAAAATTTTCATTTAAAGTTTCTCGATAAACTTTTTCTAACAAAGCAAAAGAATATTCTTGCAGCCATAAAGCAGGAGCAACTTGAAAAATGGTTGCACAATAATTGCTGCCCCCATCAATGACCCATGTTGGTGGTTCACGTAGGCTTGCATCCCAAATATGTGCGGCTAAAGTACGTATCCAGCGCCAATGCGAACGTTTGAAAAAACGGCTTTCTTCGTTTTGCAACGGCATTTCAACAGCCCAATTGGCAATATATTTTGAAACGTAGTTGTTATCTTTTTCAGCAAGCTGCACTAAAATGGGAAATAATTGTTGGGTTAAAGCGGAAGCTTTATCCAATAAACTCAATTCTGTTTCATGGTTTTTTTGAATTGGATGAGTGGCTAAATACGTATAATCTTTTTGAATAGCACGAATAAGACCACGAATGATTTGAATCTGGGTGCCACCTGATTCAGCAGCAAATTTTAAAGCTTTACTGTAACTATCTGCTGTTTCTTCATTTAATACAGCTTCCATGAGAGATTTTTCAAAGATCCATTCTATAATAAAACCAATTTTAAACTCTGAAGCTTTATTTAGTTTAAAAAGATCGAGTACAGTTTTTAAATGTTTAATACGGCCAGAGGTGCCATTGGGAGCGGTATTGGTTTTATAATATGTTGTGCCGTTTCTTAATAAATGATCATCGGCAGATTTTAAAATAATATTTACCATTTCAAGAGGTTCGGGACGTACTGTGGCTAAAGTTGTTTCATGGGTATAATCTGTAGGTGACATTAACATAAAACGCAATTGCTGAAAATGCGGTGAGTTGCGCATAAGTTTAGCTAAAGTCGGGTTTGTTGTTTTAATGAGGACTGTTAAATTAGCTTTATCTTCTGTACTAACTTGTTTTCTTTCATGAAAAAAAGATAAAACTTTTTCTGAAATATGTTCAATTAATTGATCGACTTTTATTGCATTTGTCTGTTCATTTTGAATATTTTTTTGCAAATATCTTAACAAGACTCTTAAGGAGCCAGTTGCTGCTTTAAAAGATAAAAAAAGGGGAAATTCAGGGTGCGTGGCAAGAAAAAAAACGAGATCACTGCAATCCTCAGTTGAATTCGCTTGTGTGACTGCTTCTAAAATGCCATTACAAGTTGCAGTGTTTAAACTGTGTGAGGGGACATGGGACTCAAAAATTTGAGCGCGCAAAACATCGGCTATAGTTTGAGGAGAAATTTTTCTTTCCACAAAACCCATTAACATATGAGAAACAATTCCATCAGTGGACTGTTGTTCTGCACTCATTTGAATTTCATTGCGCAGATTCTTCATTGTTATCTTGACTCCTGACCATAAGTTAGTGTTACCCTGTGTTCCCGTGTCGAAACAAGATTGTCGAACGGAGTAAGTCTAATGCAATATCATGATAGTAAGACCCATAAGCGGTTCTCTCAACACCCTGTTAAATATATATTCGTTACTGGTGGCGTCGTCTCCAGTATTGGCAAAGGCCTCGCCGCCGCAAGTATCGGAGCGCTTCTTGAAACGCGTGGATTACGTGTTTCAATGACGAAAATGGATCCATACATTAACGTTGACCCAGGAACCATGTCTCCTTTTCAACATGGCGAAGTTTTTGTGACTGATGATGGTGCTGAAACAGATCTCGATTTGGGTCATTATCAAAGATTTACTAAAGCAAATCTTGCTAAACGAAATAGTTTCACATCAGGCCAAGTTTACGACACTGTTATTAATAAGGAACGGCGTGGAGACTACCTTGGTGGTACTGTTCAAGTCATTCCTCATATCACAGATCAAATTAAAGCAAACATCATAACGGCTTCTGAAGGCGCAGATGTTTCAATCGTCGAAATTGGTGGCACCATTGGTGATATTGAAAGCCTACCATTTCTTGAAGCAATTCGCCAGTTTAGAAATGATGTGGGCAAAGAAAATTCTATTTTTATCCATGTGACCTTAGTTCCTTATATTAGAGCCGCAGGAGAATTAAAAACAAAGCCCACGCAACATTCGGTCAAAGAATTACGATCTATTGGAATACAACCTGATATTTTAATTTGTCGTGCTGATCAACCCATGGCTCCCGATGTGCGGATGAAAATTTCAACTTTTTGTAATTTGCCCAAAGAAAGTGTCTTTGAAGCCTTAGATGCTGATAGCATTTATAAAATGCCTATCATTTATCATGAACAACGGATGGATGCACGGATTGTTGAATTATTAGGAATTTGGACAGCACAGCCCAATTTGGATGAATGGAATCGTATTATTGAGTGTATTGAGAGACCTAAGTATCATTTGAAAATTGCGGTTGTTGGTAAGTATATGGGAACACGGGATTTCTATAAATCTGTCTATGAGGCATTAACTCATGCTGGTATTGCAAATGGTTCAGCAGTAAAAATTGTTGGTATTGATTCAGAACAATTAAGCCAAACCAATATGAAAGAAATGCTTTCAGGTTATCATGCCATCCTTGTTCCTGGAGGATTTGGTGATCGTGGGGTGTTAGGGAAAATGTTAGCAATACAATACGCCCGTGAAAATAATGTGCCATTTTTTGGGATATGTCTTGGCATGCAACTTGCCTGCATTGAGTTTGCGCGCAATGCCTTGAATATTTCTGATGCAACCTCTGAAGAATTTGATGTGCAAGCAAAAAATAAAATCATTCATTTGATGGAAAGCCAGCATGGAATAGGTCAAAAAGGCGGCAGTATGCGTCTAGGTGCCTATGATTGTCTTGTTAGAAGAAATACAAAAGCATTTGATGCCTATCATGCTGATAAAGTCAGCGAACGTCACCGCCACCGTTACGAATTTAATTTAGATTTTAAAAAACGTTTTGAAGAAGCTGGTTTTATTGTTTCTGGTGAAAGCCCCGATGGCAGTCTTGTGGAAATGATGGAATTGGAAAATCATATCTGGTTCTTAGCGTGTCAGGCACATCCAGAATTAAAAAGTAGACCTATAGCACCTCATCCTTTATTTAGAGATTTTATTGCTGCAGCACTTGTTCATTCAAAATTAAAAGAAGAGGGATAATTTTTATGCAAGGACACCAAACTCATTTTGAACATTCAAATGATATTATGGAGAGAAGCAGACGGGTTTTTCCTGGTGGTGTAAACTCTCCTGTGCGTTCTTTTCGTTCTGTGGGAGGAAACCCAATTGTTTTTTCCCATGGAAAGGGAAAACATTTATATGATGTTGATGGTCATCAGTATGTAGATTTTTGTTCTTCTTGGGGTCCCCTTATTTTAGGTTATTCACATCCAAACGTTGTAGCTGCATTGCAAGAACAAATTGCCAGAGCAGTTACGTTTGGTGCTCCGTCTGAATTAGAAGTAAAACTCGCAGAAAAAATTCAATCCTGGATGCCTGCTTTAGAAATGATGCGTTTTGTGAGTAGTGGTACAGAAGCAACAATGAGTGCTGTGCGTGCGGCGAGAGCATTTACACAACGCAATAAATTTGTAAAGTTTGAAGGTTGTTACCATGGACACAGTGATCAATTTCTTGTTAAGGCTGGCAGTGGACTTGCAACTCTAGGTAATACAAGTTCAGCGGGAGTGCCAGCAGGAACAATTCAAGATACGCTTACTGCAATTTATAATAGTTTTGAAAGCGTTGATGAAGTATTTAATAAATATGGAAATGAAATTGCAGCGGTTATTATTGAACCCATTGCAGCAAATATGGGACTGGTCTTACCTGAAGCTGGTTTTTTAGAACATTTAAGAAAAGTAACAAACAAATATGGAGCAGTGCTCATTTTTGATGAAGTTATGACAGGTTTCCGTATTGCTAAAGGGGGGTGCGCAGAATATTTTGGTGTGACACCTGATCTTTGGACTTTTGGGAAAATTATTGGTGGTGGGTTACCTGCTGCAGCATATGGTGGTAAAAAAGAAATTATGCAAGTTGTGTCGCCATTAGGACAAGCCTACCAAGCAGGAACTTTATCTGGAAATCCTTTAGCTATGGTAGCTGGTTATGCTACTTTAACTGAATTAGAAACTCAAAATGCTTTTACTAAATTAGAAGATTTAGGAAAATATTTAGATCATATTGTGCAAGAAAAATTAGTTAATTATTTAGAAACAGCAAAAATTTGTTACGTTAGAGCGGGCTCTTTTTTCTGCTTTTTCTTTGGCACGAATAAACTACCGAAAAATTTTGCTGATGTTGAAAAAACAAATATGAGTTTATTTAATAAAGTTTATCATAAATGGCTAGAAAATGGTATTTATTTGGGCCCAAGTGGTTATGAAGTTGGATTTTTAAGTCTTGCTATTGAGTTTTCTGATCTTGATAAAATGGTGGCTATAATTGAAAGTGTGCTAGCAATAGAAAATAATTAAATAATTCATATTTAAGGAACAATTAGCATGTTTCCAGTTGAAATATTGTTAGCTATAATATGTACTTCTAGTTTGTCTTTATGGTTATTTGATAAAAAGGAAATAGCAATTGTAATTGCTATTTCCTTTTCTTTTTTAACTTTTTTTTTAAATTTTATATCATACCCTTCGTTACTCTTAATTATTTTGTTTAGTTTAAGTTGTTTCTTTTATAAAAACTCTAAAAAAACTATTATAAGGTTTTTTTTAAGTTTACTCATTATATTTTTTGCAGCACTTCCTTTTTCACATGTCATATTATCATCAAAACATATAACAATTTTTGATGGTATTCGTTTTAGTACAATATCCGCTCCTTTTTGGATGGGTATAAATATAGAAAAAAGCATTTGTGGCATTATTTTAGCAGCTTTTCTTCTTAAAATTTCACGTTCTTTTTCTGAATGGAAAACTATTTTAAAAGAGTTTTTGCCAATTTATATTATTCTTACATTAATTTTGCTTTTGCCTGCTTTTATAACTGGATTTATAAAATATGATTTTAAGTTACCAGATAATATGTATTTATTTATTGCAAATAATTTATTACTGACATGTTTGGCTGAAGAAGTTATTTTTAGAGGTTTTTTACAAAAAAATATTCATGATATTTTAGCTAAAACTTTTAAAATGTCGCAAGCAGCTCCGCTGGTATCTATTACTTTTACTTCATTACTATTTGGTATTTTACATTTTAAAAGCGGCTTTTTAATGGTTATTTTTGCATTTATTGCAGGAATAGGTTATGGTTATGCTTATCAGAAATCATGGAAAATAGAAACAGCTATTTTAGTGCATTTTGGCGTAAATATAACACATTTTATTTTCTTTACTTATCCATTTTATAAAGTATTATAAGGGACTGACATGTCAGAGAATTTAATAATTCGTGCCGTAATCCAACGGGCAAAACATTCCGAAGTCATCATTGAACAAAAATCACAGGGATTTATGGAATATGGGCTTATGGTTTTACTTGGAATAGGTTTTAAAGAAAATTTTGAGATTATTCCCGAAGAACACATTCCTGCTATTTTTGAAAAATATGCACCAGCTTTAGATAAATTAGCTGATAAAATAGTAAATTTAAGAATTTTTGAAGATCAGCAAGGAAAAATGAATCTCTCTGTGAAAGATATTCAGGGCGGCATATATATAGTAAGTCAATTTACTTTATTTGGCGATTGTCGGAAAGGAAATAGACCGAGCTTTACTTTGTCGGCAAAACCAAATATAGCTGAACCGATGTATCATAAATTTATTGAATTGCTTAAACTTAAATTAGATGAAAAACTAGTTTTAACAGGAAAATTTGCAGCTAATATGAAAATTTCCTTTTGCAATGACGGCCCAGTGACCTTAATTATCGACTCTACATTAAAGGGGATTTTGTGAGTTTTGATTCTCATTTTACAAGAGTAAAAGCGAATTTAAGACCATTGTTGTCCGTTTTTTATCCAAGTACGGTAAAGCAAAGAATATTTTTAGGAATTTTAGTTGGTACTTTAATTTCAATTATATTATATCGATTTTTACCTGTTATTTTTGTTATTCCTATTTATTTAGTCTATTGTTACTTTATTTTGTATATTCTTGTCGATAAACCTACGCATTCTTTATTACAGTTAACAAGACATGGTGGTTTTGATGCGGGTATTGATAGCTTACCTATAGACGGTAATGATGAATTTTCTCGGATAGCTCGTGCTGTGCAAGATATGGCTAAAAGGATGCGTGGTAGTATTCTTGAAGCGCGTGAACAAACATCAAGATTAGATGAAATATTTGCTGCCATAGGTGAAGGCGTTGTCATTGTTAATCATGAAGGAAAAATATTAAAAGTAAATAATACCGTACGACGTTGGATTGGTTGGTATACAGATGTGGCAGAAAGAGATGTTCTTGAAGTTTTGCGCAGTGTTGAACTGTCAACTATAATCCAAAAAATGATTCATGAAATTAAAAGCAACAATATGATTCAAGCGCAAATTATTGAATCGCTGCATTTAGATGGCCCAGAAATGCGAAGAGTGCGAGCAAAAATTGTTGTGCTTTATTCTGAGTATAATGTTCCTGTGTTCATGATTTTTTTATTTGATTTAACAGATATTCAAAAAGGTGAAGAATTACGGCGTGAATTTTTTGCCAATGTAAGTCATGAATTAAAAACACCAATTGCAGCAATTAGAGGTTATGCTGAAATTATTCAAGATTTACCTGAATTTTTAGCACATGACACGGCACAAAATTTCTTATCAGTCATTGTTAGAAATTCAATTAACTTAACGAAATTAATTGATGAAATGTTAATTGTTACTGGATTAGAGTCTG
>CAYSZE010000145.1:0-16595 GCA_964435255.1 uncultured Oligoflexia bacterium | reverse complement strand
CCTAAATAAATAATGTAGCCGGTTTTTTCCTTGCCATTCCATTCATAATTGGAAATTATTTATAAGTTTGCACTGTCAATTGGTAAGTTTAATTCAGAGTGGAATGGGCCTGGAAAATAACCAGCACCACCTTTACAATATTTGTTTGCAAAGTTTGGTTCGCAAAAGCTGTCACACCAGTTGTGCCACCGCCGCCACTTACTAATTGGCCATTTGCATTTTGGAAACCAAATGCATAAGTTAACGCATCACCGTCTGCCAATAAATTAGTCATACCAAATAATTTAGAGTTACCAGTAACACCCACACCAATAGTTGTGATTGTTTGGGAATCATCAGTTGCACTCGCTGTATAGTTAGAAATGTTGTTAACACCATTAATAGTACCAGATTGGGACTTACCTAATGTAACAGTTTGGAACCAAAGGCCTCCTTTTAATTGCCCTTGCAAATAATTATACCCAGCAGAAGCTTCAATGTTTGACACATCTTGTGCTGTGTAAGTATTTGAAGAGACTCTAGTAACAGCATTAGTTTGTGACGCATAACCAACTCTTGCTTCAACTATACCGTCTCCTGCATTAATATCAGCAGAAGCAAGAGCAACAACACCGCGGGATTGCGTTTTAGGGGCACTCGCTAAAGAGTTATCACCAGTAACAATGGAGCTGTTACCAAACCATGAGGAACCTGTAGATTGTTTTGCGACAGCAATGTTATTTACATAACCTGCTTCAACACCTATCTTACCAAAATCTAACTTACCAGCATACTTCACAATAAGACCATCAGAGTTTGTCGCACTTGAGACGTTATCCATGTTTGTTGCTAAGTTTTGTGTAATAGCATCTGGAGCATAAACAAGGGAACTTACAAAACGGTAACGACCAGCAATTAAAGAAACTGTCGCAGGATCCATAGTCACAAGATCAAGCCCAACATATGCTCTTCTAACAATAAATAAGTTTTGTGAACCATTTGTTGTCGATGGCGTTGTAGTAGAGGCTTGAGTGTAAGTATCAGAAGCAGAGCCCGCTTGCGCTTCTAGCACACCAAATACATTTTTATAACGGTAATTAATACCAAAACGTGCCGTTGCGGTGATCAAATCCATTTCGTTGTTACGGTATGTATCCCAAAAGCTGTAACGGGCTTGTAATTTTAAACGCGGAGAAAAGTTTGCAAAATCTGTAGGTGATTGTTGCGCATGCGCACAAAAAGGAGCAACAACGAGAGCAAGAAGTGACGTGGTCTTGAGTAAACGTTTCATGTAGAGCCTCCAATAAAGTAACAATAAAAACTGTTGCCAATATTTACTAACGAAACAAACTTAAAACATAAATACCATTACATCATATTTGAGGAAATTAATTTGTGCAAGTGAGAGAGAAAGAAATTAAAGATTTGTAGTACTTGCACCAAAATCACGACCATGTTGGTGTGAAAAACTTGACTCACGTGCAAGATAAATTTGACGATTCACAACATTTAATGTGTAAACAAGTAGAACAGCCTTAAAACTTTGCCATGTTTGAACATCAAGTTGTATAAGTAAATCATCATCGAAATACATTTCTGTATTCGTTAGAATTGTTTCAATTGCGGAAAAAACTTGCTCAAAAGAACTAGCAGTTGCAAGATCTACTAGATCATCTTTACTGCGTATAGAATTAGCTAGACGGATTGCATTAACACGAATAAGTTCAACAGACTCACTATTTAAAATCATAAAAAGAAACCTCCTTATCAGACTCACTTATATCTTAGCTATGAGATTTAAGAGGAGCAAGAAGACTTCCTGTTTTTTTTTATAATTTTCTATAACTACACAAATTATTTTGACGTTTTAAAAATAGAGAAGGCAGTTACACCAAAAAGAAAAAAAGCAAAAAATCCAATCAAGAGATAAATAAAAGATCTATTAGGTACGACCCCATAAATATCAAAAACAGGAAATTCGACTGATTTCTCACCGACTCTGACTAACTGCCGCGAGAGGAGATTCGGATCTTTTAACTTAACTTGAATATTTTCCAAAGGATCAGGCCCAAGAATGGAGCGAAATGAAGTTGGAATATTTTCAATTCGTGGTGGCCAAATATTAGGTTTATCGATAAAAACACTTAGCAAATTTCTTAAAGCTGCATTTTGTTCAGGCATCATAAAAATAGTAACACCAGGTAATTCTTTTAAATCAGATGCTTGCCATTTTGCAATACCAAAAGGGGCTGGAATAAAAAACTCTGCACTAATTTGGTTGATCCCTGGTTCTAAAGTTAAGTTAATAATTGGGCTTTCTCCAAAAGAGTTTTTTTCAAGCGTCGCATTTTTAAGCCCTACTATTTGCAAATCATAGAAATCTTTAGGTAAAGGAAGCTGCAAAAGGGTTCCTTTAGCTTGAAAGGTATTTGTAAACATCCCAACATAATAGACTCGTACTTTCCCAAGCATAGGCATTAAAATAAACTGATTTACAGCTGGCAACCAATATCCAGATTTTTCTAAAATAGTTGGCGGGGGAATTGTAACCTCTGCTGGGACATTCATATTTTGTTTTTTATGTTCAGTGGAGTTTGCTTTAACATCAGGTATAAAAACAAATAATAGCAAAAAACTAATGGCTACCATTCCAAGTGAAACTAAAAAATCGTTTTTTACAAATCCTTCGTCACATAATTCATTTAGATCTGGAGCTTGAATTTTATTAGGAAATTTAGGAAGCTCAGCTTCAGTTAATTGACTACAAATAGAAATGAGACTGTGATATATTTCATTCTCACTTAGAATATCTACTTCTTTAAGTACCGATTTTCCATAAATTAGTTTTTGCAAAAGAGCATCACGCAAGACTAAAATTTGTTCCAATTCTGTTTCACTTGCAAAAGTTTCCAGTCTATTCAGATGTTGTTTTTTTTCATAACCACCTAACAAAGGGTATAGAATAAAAAAAACAGATGGAATAGCAATTAAAACACATACTAATATGACTGCTAACATATTCCATTTTCTTTCTTTTTTTCTGTGACATATTCTTTTATTTCAATTAATAACCGATTTTGTTCCAAATTCATTTTTTGTTTTGATCGCTTTAATCCTAAAAATATAAAAATAGGACCTAAACAAAATCCTAATATGGGTAATAACCATATTAAAAACCCTAAAGAAGATCTGATATCTGGTTCTCGTAAAATCCATGGCCCATAAGCTTGTTTAAAATATTGAATTATTTGTTGCTTATCTTTTCCTTCAGCAAGTTGCTTTTCAATTTCAGTCCGCATAGCTACACTTTGCAATGTTTCACTTTCTAATACACTCATTCCTATACAAGTGGGACATCTTAATTCTTTAGCAACTTCTTCCAATTTAGGATTAAGCTGAATAACTTCTACTTTTTTCTTAGCATCTGAATTAGGTATTTCATTTTTTTGATTATTTATTAATTCGTTCTTAACTTCTGCTAATTTATTTTGATTACTAGTGTTTGCAAATACTGAACCTGAAATACCAAAAGAAAATGATAAAACAATAAACAAAATTAATATAGTAGAATTAATTTTTGCTATAGCCTGACTTTGATTACTCTGTAATATAAATTTTAAATAATCAGTCACGTCAGACTCTTTTACAATACCATTATGGTCTAATTCAACAGAACGTCGTCTTATTCTATGTGAAACAGAAATAGCAGCTCCTAAAACCATAATTAATAAACTTGTCCACACAAGTTTAACAGTAGGGTTCCAATTTAATTTTAAGGAAACCGTTTGTGAATTAATATCAAATGAAGCTAAAACTATATATATGTCATGCCAAATTGTTGAATAAATACCAATTTCATTAAACCATTGTTCATTATTAGTAAACTTACTCCGCATAGGGTAAATCATTATTTCATCTTTATTTTTTTCGTTTATTGCTTTTAATTTACCTATAACATATTGAGCATTATATTCACGATTGTATCCCAAACCTTCATTTTTAATTGTATAACCATTAAAAGAGGTTGATTCATTTAATTTTAAATGTACTTCTGCTGAAAGACCTCGATAATTTCCTAAAAAACCAGCAATAGCACATAAAAATCCTAAATGAATGACTAAAGCTCCCAAATAAGGACGATTGTAGATCAATATTAATTTCGCATTCCATCTTAATGACTTTAATTTATATATTAAATCCATAATTAAAACGAAAGCCGTCCAAATAATAATTTGAAAAGCTATTGCATTTTTGAGATCTAGGGCATGAATTTTCCATATAAAAAAAGTAAAAAGAGATGCCACTATAAAAGGAATAAGTAAACAATAAATAGGACTATCTATTTTACCATTTTTCCAGCGCATTAAATTACCAATACCAAGCAATAAAACTAAACCAAAGCCAATCCAAGGTGCAAATGCATTAAAAAATGGTTGCTGAATTGATATTTTGATACCACGCGTAGCTTCAACTACTAAAGGCAAAATAGTTCCTATAAATACTAGAGCTAAAAGAAACAATAGAAAGAAAATTGTAAAAAGTAACACACTTTCTTTTGCCACCCGCCACTCATTCGCCTTGGCAGCGCCTGGTAAAATTTGTCCTCTTAAAAACACAAGACTTGTAGATAAAGTTAATAAAAAGACAACCCAAATTAAATACGAAGGCCCTATTTCACTTTCTGCATAGTAATGCACACTGCTAATCACACCTGAACGTGTGATAAATGTACCAAGAAAAGTTAAAGAAAATGCTAACATATTCAAAAATAGCAACAGTCTTGGCAAACGCCCCGTTTTGTCAGTGACTAAAAGCGTGTGCAAAGCGGCTGTTAAGGCAAGCCAAGGCATGAAGGAGCTGTTTTCAACGGGATCCCACCCCCAATACCCACCCCAGCCCAACTCGACATAGGCCCATTTTCCACCTAAAAAGATAGCAATAGTTAAAATAGCCCAACTGTATAACCCCCAAGTCCTGACAGTTGATATCCATTCAGTCGAGAATTTTCCATAGACTAGAGCAGCAAAAGAGTATGCAAATGGCACAATAAGTAAACAATAACCTGTAAAAAGCATGGGAGGATGAATAGCCATATAAGGATTTTGCAACAAAGCATTCATTCCTTCACCAAATTTTCCAGGAGGGAATAATCTATCAAGAGGAGCGGAATATGTGACATTTAATAAAAGCATAAAAAATAATGCTGAACCATATGCTACACAAAGAGCTGGAATATATGAGCTGTTTTCTTTTTTAACTGATATTAAAGACAAAGTAACTACAGCACTCATTAATAAAGTCCATAACAAATGACTTCCTTGCAAAGCACTCCAAAATGCAGTGAACAAATAAAGAGGGGGCATATCTATAGCAGAATGTTTGTAAACATATTCAACAGAAAAATCATGGAAGAAAATGGCATTCCATAAAATGAGTGAAGCAAAAAGGACACAGAAAAAGACACTTATCAATGAATTTCTAGCACTTGCAACTATAGCAGAATAAGGCTTGAAAAGAGAATACACTCCCATTCCAAGCCCGTAAATTGCAAATAAAAAACCAAGACACAAAGAAAAAAAACCAACTTCAACCATACATATTCACCATTTCACTTGTGGAGGGAGTGAACAAAAAATAGCTTCATAATTACCGCCAGACATTAAACCAAATTTTGTTCCACGATCATATACCAAATTAAATTCAGCATACCTTCCGCGCCAAAAATGGTGTTTTTCTATGAGAGCTTGATCATAGGTCATATCCAAGCGACGCGATAAAATTTCAGCATATGCTCTTGCCGCATATTGTCCAACATCTAAAAGCAGGGAATTATCAGAATCATCTGAAATTTTAAGATAATCAAAAAAGATCCCTCCCACGCCTCGTTCTTCTTTGCGGTGAGGAATATAAAAATAGTCTTGCGCCCATTTTTTACACTTTGAATAATCAGCAAGATGCGCATTACGTTCACAGACTTCTTTCATTGCTGAATGAAACAACTCAGTATCCTCTGCAAAAGGAATCATAGGAGTGAGATCTGCGCCACCGCCGATCCATGTAATAGTGTTCTGTTTATCAAATACCTTTAGACAACGGATATTCATATGCATAATAGGTGCATATGGATTTCTTGGATGTGAAATTAAAGAGACACCAGCCGCTGCAAAAGGTTTATTTGCATATTCCGATTCCGTAGAGGGATAATTATCTCCCCATACACAACTTAAATTGACTGCAGATTTTTCTAAATGTTGTTCTCTAATCACTGTCATAACCCCACCACCATCTAAATTACGGCTCGGGTTATGTTCTCTCGCTTTCCAGAGTGTTCCTATACAGCGATCACTTCCTTCTAAAGTATTAAAAGCGACCTTATTTAAATTTCTGATATACAAAAGCAATTGCAAAAAATCAGTTGTAAAACACGACTTTTGTTGTTCGCCAGATGAAAAAAGTTCCCAAATAGGATCTTGAAATGAAGGATCTGATAATATGCTTGAATTTATTTCCTGTAGCTGAATTATGGGACATTTTTTTAAAAATTCTTCTCCACGTCGCATGGCAAGGTTTTGCATACCCCCTCCTATTTTGAATTCTGAACCGAATCCCAAAAAGAGATACACCTTTTAGATGCCAATTTGCAATTCCAAAGAAGAAATTAATCTATTTTCTAGTAATGTATTAAATTCGATATTTTTTTCTTTTCGCATCAATAGCATTTCGACTGATACCTAATGCTAAATGAGCTTTTGCAATACTATCATGTCTTTTCATTGCCTTAATCAGAATGTTTTTTTCGATTTCATCTAAAGTATCATTTAAAGAACAATCTTGCTGAAGGGCTTTTTCTAATAACTTTAAAATAGCAGTGTCACTATTATCTATTTTATTTAGTAATGTCTCATTATTAAGCACATGGGAAGAAACATTTTTATTAGGTTCAAATTTAAAAGTCATAGGCTCTTTATTAGGTAACACTAAATGACTGATATTGAGTTCTTCTTCATGTAATTGTGCATTAATTAACATTCTTTGTAGAACACGAAACAACTGTCGAATATTGCCTTTCCATAAACACTTTTGACACATTTTGCTTATTTGTAAAATAAGTTCATCTGAAACATCAATATTTTCTCTTTTAAAAAAGACACTAACAAAAAGAGGTATGTCTTCGAGGCGTTCACGTAACGGATCTAAAACAATTTCAGCACCACTTATACGATACTTAAAATCTGCAAGCATTCTTCCTGCTTCCACTTCATCATCAAGATCTTTAGTTGTTGCTACAACAAGCTGAAAATAAGAGTGGATGACACGCATGTCCCCTACTCTATTGTAACTGCCATCATTTAATACTCGTAATAATTTTCTTTGCGTTGATAAATCAAGAGTATGAATCTCATCCAAAAATAAAATACCACCATCAGCTGCAGCTACATACCCATTTGTTGTTTCGTTAGCTCCTGTAAATGCACCTTTTTTATGCCCAAATAATAATGAAGAAGTTAGGTCATTATCTAATAAAGCACAGTTTACAGTAACAAATGGGATCATACTTTCATGCTCAATCCTTTTTTTATGAAGTATTTTAGCGAATTCTTCTTTTCCTGTTCCAGTTTCACCATAAAGAACTAAAGGTATTTTTTTATTTTTAGCAACACCGCTTAGAAATTTATCGTGTTTATTTGAAACAATAATGCCATTTTTATATATTTTAAAAGTCTGATTATTATCTAGAAATTTATTAGTACTGACTTCTACTTGTTGTGTCTGATTAGTAGAATGTTTTTTCTGTAAAGCTAGTTTTATATAAATCAGAATTTCATCTGAGTTATAGATAGGTTTCCGTAAAAAATGTGTTACACCTAAATTTATAGCCCTATCAAAAATCGATTTATCTAAATCATGAGACATGGCTAAGACGGTTAATTGCGGTTGTGTTTCTAAAGCAAACTCTATCAAATCAAAACCAGAGTCTTCTACTGTATTATCTTTTAAATTTTTTAAATGAATGTCAGTTAATAAGATATCAAAACCGTTCAATGATAAAGACTGTTTTGCATCCTCTAAATTAGCAGCACCGTATGAATGTAAGCCACAACTTTGAGCTAATGATAAGTATTTATCAAGCTCGTCTTTATTATCTTCTACAATTAAAATACTTAATTCTTCAAATAACATATCTTATCACCATTACTTTTTAAAAGATTGAATAACTTTTCTTAGAATGAGCTGCTCACTATATAAATTTTTATGCAAAATGACTGTAATCCCTTTTGACAATGCTTTTTCAATAATATCAGAACTAGAATCTGTATAAATACAAAAACAATTAGACAAATCAAAAGACTTTGTTAAATGCGAACTATATTCTACTTCTATATCTTCAGGCCAAGCTACATTTTTCACGAGTTCTAATGTATTAGAATTTTCTAAAATTATGATCAATTTATTCGATATATTATCTTCTGATTTCTTATGAGTTCTTAAATTTTCTATTTTATTGCTATCATTATCATAAAAATATGTCAAAACATCAGGAATACATAACGAAAAAACAGTATAATTATTTCGCCTGAAATAGGAAATTCTTCCTTGGTGTATATCAGCAACAAACTTCACATAGCTTAAACCTAATCCAGTGCCGTCTAATTTATTATTAGTTATTCGCCATTCAAAAATTTTATCTTGAATATCTATTGAAACACCTTTTCCATCATCAACAATTTCAATATATAACTCATTAGAGTCATTTATTTTCCATTCTATCTGACAAAAACTATTGCAGTAATATATAGCATTTCTCAACAAATTCTGTATACATCTCTCCAGTTTAACATGATCGCAATAAATAATTGGCGTTACAAAACTAGGTTTACAAATAATTTTTATATTTCTTTTTTTAGCATACCAACTTACTTCAGCTATTATTTTTGAAAAATCAAAACAATCATTTTTTAAATTTATTATTTTTTCTTTTTTAGGATCTCTAATATTTTCTATCAAAGAATGAATTTTTAATAAAGCTATATTTGACTTTTTATATAAATCATCATTATTTATAACTGACTTGTCATGTAATAACTCTTCAAATACTGATAACGGACTTTTTAAATCATGCACAACTTGTGAAACAACTTTTCCATTATTTATGTCATGCTGATGTTTTATCAAAGAATTTAGCATTTGTATTTTTTCTGCTTCAAATTTCTCTAATTTTCTTAATGATTTTAACAAAGATATTCTCAGCCAACGTATATGATTAAATTCAAATTTATTCTTAATTTTAAAAATTTTAGAACTCAAATTATTCAAATTAAATTTTTTAATAAAAATAAAGACAGGAGCTATTGCAAATACAGTTATAAGTAAATATAAAATAAAAAACAAAAATATAACAATAAAGTCAATATGCAACATTTTTGTTAATAAGTCATTACTCATTAATTTAAAGTTAGATTTATTTGCTCCAATTAGAACTAATTGACTTTTTTCTAAATTTAAAAAAACTAGTTTTGATATAAAATAATAATTAAGAAATAAATTTTTTAACCCTAGGTCGTTAACCGGAAAAAGTTCATTACGATCACGCAGCTCTTTTGATTCAGCTAAAGCTTTAATTCTATTTAATTTTACAATATGAGTATCATCAATCCCAAAAGGAGTAACAAGGATATTCTTTTTTGTATCATAAAATATATAAACAAAGTTATCATCACTCAAAAAAATTTCTTTAGAAAGAATAAATAAGTCATATTCTGTATCATTCTTTATGTTACTTAAAACTAACTGTAACAATTTTTTCTGCTGTTGTAATGAAATATTCAATAAATAGTCTTGACTAAAGTCAAGAAAACTATCAACACGGTATTTTTTTGAAAGAAAACTGAGACTTCCTATTAATAAGTATAGGATAAAGATCCAGAATAATATAGACCTGAAAAGAGACTTTAATTTGAAAATTTTTAATGAATTTTTAATGCGACAATAAATATTTTGTAATTTACTTTGATTTTTAACAAATTGCTCTCTCATCCGAAACAGACCCCCAAAGTAATTAGTGCAATTTGTTCGCTACTACCATAGATATTTGGCACTAGAATTCATACCTGTTACACAAAACATACTTACGAATGAAAGGTAACTTGATTAGGCAATTGTATCAAGGAATTTTTTTAGATATTTTGGAAACCTTAACTTACTGCTCAAATTAAAGTATATATCATTGATATCTTTGATATAATTAAAGAGTAATGAAACCTTAATCAAAAATTTATTATCTAACATTTGTCTTGAAATAAAAAACAAAACAACTATAGTAAAACATAACGCCGAGTTTTTAGCGTTACACAAGTGCTACATTAAATATTAATCGTAGTATTTTTAGCTATATATTCAATTTATTTATGGAGTTTACCTTGTCTGTAAAGAATTTAAAAAAAAAAATTGCAACAAGCCTAAGCAGCACCGTAGCAGTACTCTGTTGTTTACTAAACTCTAATACTGCTATGGCTCAAGAGCCTCCTTCAGGTATTGAGGCTCTCAAAGGAAATGTGGAAAGCGTGCAAGGTGGCGTCGATACAGCCACAAGTACTGCCAACACAACGAAAGAAGCTTCGAAGTCCGTAAATGAGTTCTTTTCCTCCGAAGATGACCCTAAGGGAAAAGAAATAGCACCGAAACAAAGCCAAGTAATTGCACAACCTGTTGAAAAACCAGGTTCTTTATTAGACCGCCTTTTTGGCAGAGTCACTGGCGTGCAGATTTATACACAGAAAGAAGCAAATAATAATTCATCAATTTTAACAGAAATTGTTGTTGTTTATAAAGCAGAATTATTTCAACAAGTTGCAAATATCCGTGTAAAAGATTGGTTCACTATGACTCCTGCAAATAAATTAATGCGTAGCTCAAATGATATTCAAGTACATCGATTTGAAACAACACCTGATTTACCTTATTCAGAATACCTCCTCGATATTGATTCTGGTGCCATGGGAGCTTTTTTATTTAGCCGCACACAAAATAATTTAAACAATTTACCAGTAAGGTTGAACCCATATAAAAATACAAAAATAAAATATTTTACATTTGGTTTTAATTTTAGTCAGTATCCGGAGTAATAAAATGGAAATAAATGCGTATCAAATTCCACAAGATAATGAGTTATACATTCAGCAAAATTTAATTACTGATGTTTCAAAAAATAACAGTAAAGATAATTTCCATATATTTGCTTCACAAAGTATCGCTTATACTCAAATGAATGGACAAAACATTTTTCCAACTACAACTGAATTAGGTGTAGAGTTAAATCATTATTTCCAAACCTCTATGTTTTGCACATATACATTTCAATCTTTTACTATTGATGATAAAGCCAAAGAAAAAATTAATGATTTTTGGTATTGTGGTAACAGTCTTGCAATTATCCCTTTCGCCTCTTCTGTCGTTCATCCAAAATTAAAAGTTTATGGTGGTGCTGGACAAGCATATGGAGAAGATACGTCTGTAAAAGCTAAAAATAAAAGTATTGTCCTTTATTTTTGGGCATTAACACCAGTAGTTAGCGCTGAAGTAAACATTACTGAAGATTTTAAATTTAACATTGGTGCAGGATATCAACTCATCATGTCAGATTCTAAAAAATTAAACGACACTTCAGGAATAGAAGCAATTGCTTCAATTTCTTATAACTTTAAATAATAAAAAGGACTTCATTATGAAAAGTTTAAAAAATGTTCCTGAAAAAATAATGTGGCATGATGGTATGTTACTATCACCTCAACACTTTCAACAGGCTTTCAATAGAGTTGAAAATATTTTTCAATACTCTTTAAACCAAAACTCTTCTTATCCTTTTGGAATCATTTCATTCAAATACGAAGAAAACACTTTTACCAATGGGTTACTAAAAATTGAAGAATTAGAGTGTATTTTTCAAGACGGTCTTGAATATTATTATAACTCTTTTAAAGATAAATTTTCATTAGAATTTGATCTTACAAAATATAAAGATCAGTTAATAAAACAACCTCTAACTTTGGTTATTTGTGTCCCTAAAAATGAAAAAAATAATTATTACTTAAACTCAACTTTTTCAAGATATAAATCTGTAAATATTGACGCATATAGCTTAGATGAAAACTCGGGCGAAGATGAAATATATATACCTAGACTAAAACCAAATGTTTCTATTATGTTAGAACACGAACTTGTTTCAAATTACTTAGCTATACCTATTGCTAAAGTTTATATTGAAAATAGTTTCTATAAAACAGAGACCTTTACACCTCCAATAACAAAAGTAACAAGTGCTACTGAAATTTGGAAAATTTGTAATTCAATTTGTATGCTTCTTCGTTATAAAATTCAGGACATAATGGAAGATATTCATAAATTTGAAAATGATGACTACAAAAGTGTGTTTTTTAGCAGAAAAGAGTCTTTAAAAAATTTAAAACTTTGTTTACCTAAATTTGAAGCTTGTGTCTATTCTGAACAACTTCATCCTTTTCAATTATATCTTGCTTTATATGAAGTCTATGGCGCAATTACCGCTAATGATATGGATGATTTACCTAAAGCTTTAATTAATTATGACCACTTTAATATTTTAAATTCTTTTAACCAATTACAGCAATTAATAATTGAGTTTTTAGAAAAAGAAATTCCTTCAGGATTCAAACTCGCCAAAGTATCTAGAGTGGATAAACGTTTTCAAACAAGTATTCTTACAAATGAAAATACTATTGATAATCAAACACATGTACTTATTGGTTTGAAAAAGAACTATAACGTCACACATGAACAATTCAGCAATTGGATTAAATCTGCAGTAATTTGTGATGAAGAATTCTATCTCACAACAGTCGAAAGAAAATCTTTAGGTTTATCAAGAACTATTATTGAAAAATATGATTCATTAATTCCTAAAAAGAATATTTATTTAGTATATATAAAACTTGAAGGGGTTAAAAAAGACAAAATTAATCTAATCATTTCATCAAGTATACAAGACAGTATTCAATTTCAACCACAAGAAGTTATTTTATATTCTAGGAAATAGTAATGAAAAATTCTGATTTATCTTCAATTGAGTGTTTAATATTAACGACAGAAGAAGCTATTAATTATTTTAATAGTAAAATTTCTGAATACAATTCTTTGTCAAAGTTAAATCAAGACGAAATTGATGATAAAAATTCAGATAAAAACATTTTTGACTTCAATCTTGTTTCATCTGAAATAGAAGAATTCATTTCACGAAAAATTGATTCTCTGAAAAAAAATAAAAAATACTTTGGTACAGAAATATTAAAATATCTCCACTTTGCTTTAATTGCTCTTGTAGATGAAATTATGATAACTCAAAATTGGCCTGGTCAAGTCTATTGGCGTGAGCACAGTCTTGAAAGTAGAGTTTTTTTATCCAGCTCAGCTGGGGATCTTTTTTATGATTACAGCGAAAAAATTCTTTTAAATAGAGATTATAAAACACGTGAATTGGCTTATTGCTACTTTTTATGCCTTTGCGCTGGTTTTAAAGGTAAATATCATAACAAAAATGATATCGAAAAAATTGAGCAAATTAAAACAAATCTATATCAATTTTATTCTGAAAGTAATTCTGATATATTTCAATCCGCAGCTAGCGGATTATTACCAAGTTTAAGTTATGAACCCAATGAAAATGAATTCGACGTAAAAAACAGGAAAATTAACTACTCTTTGCTCCTAATAAATCTATTTCTATTTGCAGTGTTTTTAGCATTTTCAATTTATATATGGGTTTTAAATAATAATATTTTGTCCAGTCATATTCAGTAAAGAATAAGAAGTAGGTTTAGTTATGTCTTTTATATTATTTTATATAGCACTATTTATCATATTAATTTCAGTAATTTCATGGTCAGCATTTAATTACTGGAATCCTGATATTTCAAAATTATTTAAAAGCGAACGTATTAAAAAGTTTCTCTACGATAGACATTGGTTTATACACAATAAAAAAAGACTAAAAAGTAAAAATTTATTTTTAGTTTTTTCTAACAATATAACAGACTATTTAAGAGAATTAGCTGAAGAGGCAGAAAATCCAGAAATTCAAAGCTATTTTTCTGACGCAAAAAAAGCGTTTGAAATCATTGAAATTAACGGTACAGAATTTATGTTTTTTAATCACTGCCTTCTTCAAAACAATGAAGATTTGCAGTCAATGCGTTTAAGTTTACATTTAAGAAATTTAATAAAAGTAAGAAACGATTTAAGCATTGATGGAATAATTTACTTTCCTAATCAAAATGCTTTTGCAAAAAATTCTACTAATTATAAAGAATTATCAGAAGAAGCTGCTAATTTTGCTAAAATATTTAAGTATACAGCGAAAAAAATAAAAGCTAAAATACCCGTTTATTTTATTGATAATACTAGAATGAAAGAAGTTCCTCCATTACATTTATTTCCATTATTTCCTGGACAAAATGATAACTCTTCTGTCTTTTCATTTCACCATAAAACTCTTGATAATTCAGATGATTTATTCAGAGAAATGAGAATAGCACTAGATTTATGTGTAGATACTTACGAAAATCATACACAACACTATTTGCTAACATTAGATCAAACTTTACAACTAAAAGTAATTCAATTTTTTTATACACTAAAATCAAACTTAATTTCATTTGCTAAAAATTATAATGACTACTTTTACAAAAATTTTAACTTACAAGAGAAAGAATTAATCAATTCTAATTTAATTATAAATTTGAGCAGTTTTTATAAAAAAGATTCTTTCGAAGATAGTAACTCACAACTTTATAATCTTTTTAAATACACTTCTACGCACTTAATAAATGGTTCTATTATAACAAACGAATACAGAAAAAATAAAATCAGAAATCGTATTTTATTTACTGGATTTACTCTTTTGAATTTACTATTTGTTTGTTACGCTTTATTTAGTTCAAGTAATTTTCTTTTTGATAAGAGAAATATTTTTCTAAAAAGTTTTACAGATCTAAAATCTTTTATAAATGGCTATAATAAAATTATATCAGAACCTGATCATACAAATATATTACAAAATCAGATTTGCAGCCTTATTAATAACTCAAATAAATTATCCTCTACTAATTTCCATTACTCACTGTTATATCCATCATGGAATTCAGACATTGGTAAAAAATATACAGAAAAATATAATTATAATTTAGCAAATTTTATTTCTAAAATTATGATCCAAAATTTCAACGATAAAGTAGCAAGCCAAATTAATACATTTAAAACCATTCAAACATCTTCATTCTCTAATCATGAAGAATATTTAAATGCTATTAATAACTTTGTTAAAGATAACAGAAAAGTAAACGAAATATATTCTTTTCTTAATGGAACAACAAAAAATAATACAGAAGCTTTAACATTAATGGCGAATTACCTCTATGGGCTTGATTGCGGTAAAACCATAGCCGAAAAAAATGTCTTTTCTTCTTTAAATTCAAGTAATTTATCGGACATAGTAAAACCTAATTATACTGACTTTAAAAACAGCTCGACAGAAGTATTAAAAAACAATCTGGCAACATATTTTACCTTTGCTTCTCAAAATCATCCCTTATATAAAGCCGCAGATAAAGTTGACTCTGACATCATTTTTATTAAAAGTGGAAGTCACACAAACAGTAAGTCAGACGAATTGCAATTTTTGCATACATTTATTATTGATTTAAATATTTTACAAGATAGTCTACTTAAAAGCCAAAATGAATTAAAAGATACAAATAGCTTTTATGGAAATGACTTCAACATATTGCTAGCTGAATTAGAAAAAAATCCATTATTTGGAAAATCTTTTTCAAATCAAGTTTTGCTTGATGCGAACCGTAGTTTTGAGAAATTTAAAACAGATTTACTTTTATTTATACCGCTAGGAGCAAACTTTCCTATTATAAGTAATAATGGTGGTTTATTTATATTAAACTCAGCTTTAGGTCAATTGACTATTGCCTTAACTAAAATGGAAAGTACCTTTAACTCTGATAACTTAAATCAGAGTAGCACAAAAGATAATAACTCAGATTTAAAACTTGTTTCTTTAAATTTACCTGTCAATGCTCTTTGGGATATTGAAGCTATACAATCACACTTACAAAAAGGTAGCATATATGCATCAGCAGTTGCTGGTGTAAATCAAAATTCCTTACCTGAAAGTCTTGCTCTTTACTTCCAAAATATTTCTAAAACATTAAGTTATCAATATTGGAATTCCAAGTTAGCAAACTCCATTAAAGTTTTTAGCGCTGCTAATGATCAAGAGCCAAGTGTTTTTAGCAATCAAATTGATCCAAATATTCAAAACATTCAAATTTCAGGACCTATATTAAAATCTATTTCTGATCTTTTAGTTTCCAGCAATAATTCCGACTTAAATATCTATTTAAGTTCCATAGTTAATCAACAAGTTATTCGCCAAGCAAAGGTTTATTCTCGTATTTTAGAACTAAGCCCATTTTTTAATCCAAGCCCTTCAGACTTTATGAATTGGACAGGAGACTCTTCTCCCGCCTTTCTTGGTTTTGGAGTCGGTTCGGATGACGATTTAAAAATGTATTTAT
>CAYSZE010000144.1:0-4963 GCA_964435255.1 uncultured Oligoflexia bacterium | reverse complement strand
AATAATTCTTTTTTAAATTCAAATTTATCACTTTCAAATACAGGCTGAAAATCGACCACAAAAATGCGCTTAGAAACCCCTATTTGAGGCGCAGCTAACCCACCACCATCAAATTCATACATTGTATTGATAAAATGCTTTAAAAAGTCACGAAGTTCATCTGTAAATTTTTCAACAGGCGTTGCTTTTTTACGTAAAAGAACATGAGGATAATGCAATACCTTATAAAGTGTCATTAAAAAAACTCTCCAATAGTTTCTGTAATAAAAAGAAATAAAACGCAAAAACGCCTAATTGGTTAAACCATCAAATAGGAATAGATTCAACTAAATCTGTAGTAAATGCTTTTTCTTAACAAAATTATCTGCTAGCATAAAACTTTGACGAACGGGAAACACATAAGCCGGCGCATGGTGCGTTGGGACTCTCGGATTGGCTGGGAGGATAAACAGTAATAAAATAGTCATTCAAACTCCCGATTTTTGTCTGACTATTTAGGTATTATTAAGGTTTTTTCATGTTTAATATCACAGAAAAGTCCATAAAAATAGGTGAAGAAATAATCACCATTGAAACAGGACGTATTGCGCGACAAGCTGGTGGCTCTGTCCTTGTTTCTTGCGGCGGCACTCAAATTCTTGTCACTGCGACAGCAGCAAAAGAAGCTCAAGCAACAGCCTCGTTTTTTCCATTATCAGTTGACTACATCGAAAAATTTTACTCTGCTGGTAGAATACCAGGGGGATATATTAAAAGAGAATCTCGTCCCTCGGACAGAGAAATATTGATTAGTCGTCTGATAGACAGACCAATCCGTCCTTTATTCCCTGAAACTTATTTGGTTGAAACACAAGTTATTGCTCAAGTGATCTCCCTTGAACCCAAAATTTCTCCTGCCCAACTTGCTATTTTAGGGGCTAGTTGCGCGTTACACATTTCAGACATTCCATTTTCCGGCCCTGTAGCAGGTGTGCGTATTGGATTTAAAGAAGGTAAATTCATTATAAATCCTCCTGAAGCAGATCTCCCTACTAGCGATCTTGATCTGGTTGTAGCTGGTACAAAAGATGCCATATTAATGGTCGAAGCTGCCGCTAACTTTCTGACTGAAGCGCAAATTCTTGAAGCCATAGATTTAGGCCACAAAGAAATTAAAAAACTTTGTGAACTTCAAGAACAAATTAGAAGCATTTGCGGTAAAGAAAAAAGAATTGTACCTGAAGCGCCACACAACGCAGACATGAAGTCAATATTAACTAAAAAGTATGCAAAACCTTTAAAAGATGCTTATTCTATTGCGTCAAAAGCGGAAAGAAAGAAAGCAATTGATGAAGTAAAACAACAAGCAAAAGCTGAACTTATAGAAGTAGGCAATTCTGAATCCGAAAAGGCTTTTCATTATCTTTTTGAAATGCAAGAATATAAAGTTTTGCGCTCTAGCATTATTAAAGACAATCGTAGAGTTGACGGAAGAACAACTAAAGACATTCGTAATATCGATTGCCAAACTGGCGTATTAAAACGCACACATGGTTCTGCTTTATTTACGCGTGGTGAAACACAATCGCTTGGCGTTGTTACTTTAGGCACACAAGATGATGCACAGCGCAGTGAATCTATTATGAATGTACTTGAAGAAAAAACTTTTATGCTACATTACAACATGCCTGGCTACTCTGTAGGAGAAGTAAAAAGACTTGGCTCTCCTGGCAGAAGAGAAGTTGGCCACGGTAATCTTGCAGAACGTGCTTTAAAGGCAACTTTACCAGCAAAAAATCGTTTCCCATATTCCATACGTATAGTTTCCGAAATTACTGAAAGCAATGGTTCTAGTTCCATGGCCTCCGTTTGTTCAGGTGCCCTTGCCATGCTTGATGCAGGCGTCCCATTAAAAGAGCCAATAGCAGGGATTGCTATGGGTCTCATTTTAGAAGGCAAAGAATTTGCTATTTTATCTGACATTTTAGGTGATGAAGATCATTTAGGTGATATGGATTTTAAAGTTGCTGGCGGAAAAAATGGCATCACAGCTATGCAAATGGACATTAAAATTTCTGGAATTTCAATGGAAATTCTTGAACAAGCTTTAGCACAGGCTAAAGAAGGCCGCACATTAATATTAGATAAAATGCTTGGAATTATTTCCCGTCCTAATGACCTTAGCCAACTTGCTCCGCGCATAGAACAAATAAAAATCAAACCTGAAAGAGTTCGTGATCTTATTGGCCCTGGTGGAAAAAATATTAAGAAAATAGTTTCTGATACAGGTTGTAAATTAGAAGTCAATGACGAAGGTATTGTGAGTATCGCTTCTACTGATGGAAATTCAGCAGCTAAAGCAAAACGGATGGTAAATTATTTAACTACCGATCCAGAAATAGGCGAAATTTATTTAGGTATTGTAAAAAAGACAGCAGATTTTGGTGCTTTTGTTGAAATAAAGCCAGGAGTCGAAGGGCTTGTTCATATCTCTCAACTAGCAGCAACCAGAATTAATAAAACAGAAGAGGTTGTCAAAGAAGGGGATGAGGTCATGGTTAAAGTGATTGAACTTGATCGTACTGGCCGTATTAAATTAAGTAGAAAAGATGCCATTGGCAAATCACCTTCTGTCGAAGGCACAAAACCTTGGATAGTCTAAACATTTAAATATTAATAGGCATTTTATAACTATTAAGATATTTTTTAAAACACCCGAAAAAATAGAATACAAATTTTCGGGTGTTTTTTATGTTAACTAAATTAAAATATTTAATTCCAATTTTTCTTTTTTTAATCTTTCCGCTCCAAGCATTCTCAGATGGTTTTAGTGCCAATTGGGTTGATATTATGATTCTTCATAATGGTAAATATAGAGTCATTATTAAATACACTAATTTAAGAATTGGCGAATATAGAGAAGCATATGTCGACTTTGTTTCCAAAAAAGAAGCTATAGAAGTCTTTCAGAAATTAGCTTTAGGGGCAGACTTTTATTGGGGTAGCCATAAAACAATACACTTTCATGATACACCAGATAAATTAAAACCATATGGTGGTTCAAATTAAGCATCAAATTTTTTAGAAAAATCATTTAATATTTTCGCTATTAATTGTGGATTATCTGTAGTCAAATCATGACCTAAATTATTTAAAACTATCAATTCTGAAAGAGGAAAATTCTGCCATAAATAAATACTATTTATCCAAGGAACAAGTGCATCATTTTTAGAAACTAAAAACATAAAATTATATTTTAATTTTTTTTTACTCAATCTTATTTTAAAGAAAGCTGCCGCTAATAATTGTCTGAGTAAAGCAATTCTCGAAAAAGATTCTGTTTGCCAAATTCTATCCCATGTATTTATAATTTTATTTTCTTCCAGTAATTGCAAATTCGAAGTTAAATATTTTGCAAAATATTTATGTGAAATTTTACCATGAAAAAAAGAAAATAGTAATGAAATAAAGATTAACACCAATGGCTTAAAATATATTCTTTTAGTAAATGCCCCACCAGCTGAAGATGCCATAACTATTATTGACTTAATTTTTATTTCTTGCCATATCTCTTTTGTAATTAATTCAGAAATTTCTATGGCAACCATACCTCCCATACTAATTCCAGCTAAATGAAAATTTTTAAAATTATAATAATTTAAAGTAAAAAGAACATCTTCCGCAAAACTTAAAATACTACTTCGGCCAAATAAATCTTTGCTACCGCCAGTCCCTAATAAGTCAATTAATATAACATCAAAATGTTTTGAAAGTTCCTCTTGAAAACCAAGCCAAAAGCTCATTGAACGCCCTAATCCTCGTAAAAGAACTATCGGAAAATTTAACTTATTTTCTTGCGAAGAATTAATTATTTTAATATGCAAAAGTTTATATTTCATGGAAATAAATTTAATAACTTTCAAAAATAATTTTAGCTTTAAACGGCGTAGAAAAATTCTTTTTAAATGAAAACCCTTTCAATTTCCCAAGAATACATGAATTAATTTTGTCTTGCGAAGTTCCTTTATTAGCAAAATCAAAATCATTCAAAGATATATCTAAAATTTTAGTGTTTGACTTTATATTTTTTAATTGAATTGTTCCATTAAAAAGTAAAAGAGGATCAATAATTTCTTGATCTGATACGCAATGGGTGACTTCAGATGAAATAAATTCTTTCAGCTCTATTAATTGATTGTCTAATTTTTTATTATTCTTTTTGCTACCTGTTAACACTAATTTTAGTTGAACATCTCCAATTATTCTATCTTTTTTCATTATTTCACCAGAAAATGCATTATATATTTTTTTTACTTCAAACATTTTCTTTAAACTTACAATTTCATAATTTCTTTTGAAATAAAAGACAATAGCACCATCATTATTTTCCGTATCTTCCTTCTTTATTTCAGTACTGCCTAAAAAGTAAATACCTTGGGAGTCTTTATTGCCTACTAAATTTAATTCAATGAGTTTTAAGAGAGTTCTTTCTTTTATATTTTGAATTTTAAAATATTCTTCATTCATTTTAAAATATTTTTTAAGTTCTTTAGACTTTGTAATTAAAGGATAAGTTTGAAATTTTTTCTCAGCAGTATTTTTTAAGCTCAAAGTCATTGACTGCATATTCCAAACTCCGTTGGGAAGATAATACTTTTGCGTGTATGTATTATGAATTTTACAACCTTCTTTTTCAAAATTTAGATTTTTGTAAAAAACATACTGCAACATATCAGCTTTATTAACCCAAACAGTCTTTAAAACCCCCTTAATTTCACAACTAACATCTATTAACATACCTAAATGATTAGAATTAGGATGTCGTACTTTCGAACCATTTAATTGTAATGGCGGGAATACTTTATTAGCAAACATAAATTTGACTTTAATAGAAAATATTTTATTCTTTCTTGCTTTTATTTCAGTATATAGGTCATTTTTTTCTATATAATCATCTTATATAATGTTATAATTATTCGTATAA
>CAYSZE010000143.1:0-16206 GCA_964435255.1 uncultured Oligoflexia bacterium | reverse complement strand
AAATAATCTCTCGGTCCTAATTTTAATTTAGTTCCACTGTCTTTATTTTCACCTCCGATAATTTCACTACAATTATTACCATCTAAATTGCATTTAAAAACCGCCCCGAGATCATATTGCATGGGATCTGTAATAGGAGTGCCGCTTCTACCAACCGCTCCAACAAATAAATTAGTTTTAGTCGCTACTAAACTAGAACCAAAATTATTGTTCGAGGCTAAACGTAAATTTTTAGTATTAATAAATTCGCATTTTGAACCATCTATTGCACATTTCATAACGCTACCACTGCCCGCATTTCTTAACGGAACTCCGACATAAAAAGTATTATTAGCAACAATTAAACTTGCTCCAAATGAATCTTCTTCACTCAATTGATTCACAATATTTTTATTTTTTGTCTTTCCACCAATAAATTCTATGCAGTTTTTGCCCTCAAGGTTACATTGAATTATTGAGCCTATGTTATCAACATCATTACCATCACGCCCAGAAACACCAATGTATAGTTTATTTTGATGCACCAAAATACTAGCTCCAAAATGATCACTTGAAAAAAGCTTTAAGGGAACAATAGATTGAGAATTTTCAAATGGAAGATGCCCTCCTAAAAGCTCATGACATTCAGAACCATTTAAATCGCAAGCAAAAACTGATCCCACTTCATCTTTATAATTCGCACTAGAAATACTGCCCGTATCGTTGGCTTTTTTATTATCTCTGCCTGTGGCACCAATAAATAAGTTTTGTCCTACAGTAAATAAACTGGCTCCAAAAACATCACCATTAAATATTTTAACAGTTTTATATGATCGGTTAGAAGGTGATGAAAAGCGCAAATTACCACCTAAAAATTCGTAACATTCATAACCATCCAAGGTGCATTTAAAGACAGCTCCTTTTCCTGCTCTCCCTTTAGCCCCTACTAAAATATAACTCACGTCGCTTCCTAAATTTTCCTCAGAAACTTCACCTTTTGCATTTTGAAAAGAACCTGCAGTTTCATATGTTTTATTTGAGGTTTGACAGGAAGACACAGCTCCACACAATAATAAGCACAAAAAAAGGTTAAAAAAATGATTTAATGTTTTAAAGATTGAAAAATTACCCCACATAAAACTCCTCAAATTTAAAAAAAGTTGCTTATGAAAACATTATATCTAATTTTTATGTCATTTTTTTTACTTTAAGGTATCATTATTACAAAATAAACTTCATCATACAATAAATTCTTACGAATATACAATAGCTAAAATAACTTATGCAATTTTAATGGAACTTCAACAAATATGAGTAAAATTCATATTCTTCTTTTTTCAATCGTGATTTTCTTAAATGCGTGTCAATCAAATAATTTAAAAATAGAGAATGACGAAGACGATTTATCTGAACACTACAAAACCAACAAAGAAGTCATTTATGAAAAGCCCAAAGAAGCAAAAGATGCTATAAAATATGAAATAAATGATGACTATATTACCGATGAACAGTATCCTTTTCGTATTCAAAACGAAAAAATTTGCACGATGGTTTTTCATTACACAGCACAATCATATAAAAAGTCCTTACGGGCTTTAACAACAGGTGGCAATAGCTCACACTGGTTGGTACCAGCAAATGGAAAGACCATTTACAAAATTGTTAGCGAAGACAGACGAGCGCAACACGCTGGTACAAGCCTTTGGAAAAATAGAAAAAATGTAAATGTCATTTCAATAGGTATTGAAATTGTTAATTTAGGATTCAAATGTAAAAATAATAAAAAATTTTGCGATCAGGAATCGATAGAATGGATTGGTTTTCCTGAAGATCAACAAAAATTAATTATTTCTTTGGGTAAAGATATTCAAGAGCGCTACAACTTAGATCCTCTTTGTATTGTTGGACATTCTGATATTGCTGTTGATAGAAAACTAGATCCTGGTCCACTTTTTCCCTGGAAAAGAATGGCAGAAAATGGAATAGGAGCTTGGGCTACTGATGAAGAAATACAATCCCAAATTGAAAAGACAAAACTAACAATAGGAGAAAACATATCGCCTTTTTTACTACAAATTCGCTTATATGAATTTGGCTACGATATTCGAAATGAAAAAATCTCAAACAAAAAAGTACAAAGTGAATTAATAAAATTTGAATATAATATTCATAAAACCCCTATTATTGAGTTAAATGCCTTAAATTTAGCGAATAATTTTGGCCAAAAAAACGTAAACATTAAAATTTTTGACAACAAAAAAACCACGTTTGCATTACATTCTTTTTTAATGCACTATTTACCTCAAGATTATTTAACGCATAAATTAACAGAAGAAGCACGTGAAGCAAAAAAAGCAGAGAAGGCAAAACGAAAAGAGACAAGAAAAGGCAAAAAAAATAAAAAACTAACTGTAAAAGTCAATAGAAATAAACATGAAACAAAAAAAACCCCTGACAGCCAACCTGATTATGATGGAGAAACAATAGAGCTTCTGAAAGGTTTTGACAATTTAAAAATTTTCGCAACTCTGCAAGCCCTACTGGTTAAATATCCCAACAAAGTTAGGATTGGCTGTAATTTTTAAACATTACTCAATACTAAATATCATGTCTGCATATTTTGGAAATGGCCATGACTCATGCGGAACGAGCCCTTCAATAAAATCGACAGCGTTACGTAATTCATCTAATCTTGGAATTAATGTATTTGCTATTTCCATGCTTGTTTTTGTTAAATTATGGTGTTCTAAAGCTTCTCCTGCTGTTACTTTTTCAACATGAATTTTTAAATTTTCTAATGCACTATATACATGTGAAAGGGCATCACTAAACTTCTCAACCATTTTTTTCACAGGAGTTGAAATATTTAATTCGTTTGCTAATTTTACATTCTTTAACATTTTATTTTGATATTCAATACAAGCAGGTAAAACAAGTGATTGAGCCATTTCAACCGCGCAATTGACTTCAATTAATCTTTGTTTGACATATCTTTCTTGTTGAATAGCCAAGCGGCTTAAAATATCTTCAGCATTAAATATGCCTACATCTTCAAGAAATTTTGTTTTATTTTTATCAGCTAACACCATAAGAGCTTCAGGTGTATTTTTAAAATTTGATAAGCCTCTTTCAAAAGCATCATCGCGCCATTCTTGAGAGTAACCATTCCCTTCAAAACGAATTTTTTTAGTATAACTAATAATATCTTTTAAAATTTTTAATAAATCGTTATCAGATACTGTGCCATTAACTGCCACTTTTTCTAATTTTTTATTAATTTTAGCTAACCCATCACAAACAGCTGCATTTAAAATAGCTGCAGGATAATTTATCGGTGCGCTTGAGCCTACTGCACGAAATTCAAATTTATTTCCAGTAAAAGCAAAAGGAGAAGTTCTATTACGATCCGTATTATCCTTAGCAACTTCTTGTAAATGAGATACCCCTAAATCGATCATCACTTTTTCTGCACTGACTTTGTCAAGCGCACCTAATTCAATTGAATTTAAAATTTTATCTAAAGTATTACCTAAAAATATTGAAATAATAGCTGGTGGAGCTTCATTAGCCCCAAGACGGTGATCATTAC
This sequence comes from uncultured Oligoflexia bacterium, assembly GCA_964435255.1. Taxonomy (GTDB): domain Bacteria; phylum Bdellovibrionota_B; class Oligoflexia; order Silvanigrellales; family Silvanigrellaceae; genus Silvanigrella. The sequence continues at coordinate 12,638 of CAYSZE010000143.1, read as the reverse complement.
CAGCAGAGGCTATAGCGGCCCTTAACACATCAGCATTTTCATATATACCTAATAAAACTGCATTTAAAAAAGTTAAAAACACTAAATTTTCATGTGGAGTGGCGCCTGGATCTAATAAATTTCTACCAGTTGAATCCATCATAGACCAATTCAAATGTTTTCCACTTCCATTTACCCCTTCAAAGGGTTTTTCATGTAATAAAGCTACAAAACCATGTTTTAAAGCAACACTTTTTAAACATTTCATAACAAGCTGGTTGTGATCGGCAGCAATATTTGAATTTTCATATATAGGAGCTATTTCAAACTGACTTGGAGCCACTTCATTATGGCGTGTTTTAACAGGGACACCTAATTTATATAATTCTACTTCAAGTTCATTAAAAAAAGTTTGCACACGACTTGGAATATGTGCAAAATAATGATCTTCTAATTCTTGGCCTTTTGGCGCTTTGCGGCCAAAAACAGCTCTACCAGATAAATGTAAATCTATTCTTTTTAAAGCGTGGCGTTTGTCAATTATGAAAAACTCCTGCTCTGGACCAACAGAAGTCGTAACATATGTTACTTTTTTCTCGCCTATTAAATTTAAAGTTTTTGTTGCTTCAATAGAAATAACCGCATTTGATCGCAATAGCGGAGTTTTAAAATCGAGAGCTTCGCCATGATAACTGATAAATACGGAAGGTATATATAATGTTTTTCCGTTATCAGTTTCCATTATAAACATGGGACTCGAAGGATCCCATCCCGTGTAACCTCTTGCTTCAAATGTAGAACGAATACCTCCAGAAGGAAAACTGGAAGCATCAGGTTCACTCTGCAATAATTCAGGGCCTGTAAATCTTTCTATTGGATTACCCAATTTATCAAACCATAGAAAAGCATCATGCTTTTCTGCAGTAGCACCCGTCTGTGGCTGAAACCAATGACAATAATGTGTTGCTCCTTTTTCCATTGCCCATTCTCTTGCTGCCGATGCAACGCGTTCAGCTAAAGCGGTATCTATTTTGCCACCTAATTTCATAACCTTACTCATGGTTTCAAGGTCTTGTGATGATAATCTTTTTTGCATCGCTCGCAGATCAAAAACATTCATACCAAAATATTCTGCAACTCTAGACTGCTTGCCATCGACATTTAAGGGTCGATTGACTTTGCGAATGGATAAAGGAAAATTCGATAAAATATCAGCCATTTGGTGCAACTCCCAAAAATTGAATAATTTTCTAAATAAAAAAAAACTTCGCCACTAAACACATTATATTTTACTTATTTAGAGATTTTCATTATCAAAAAACTTTAGAACGATTCGGTCATTTTTACTTAGCATGATTTAAATTAAATGCAAAAGAGAATTTTATTTTTTAGACGAATAACGGAGCCAAAAGAAAATAGGAACTCTGGAAGGAAATAAAATTATAAATAAAAAGGAAAGAATCCCGCCGAGTAAAAATGCTTCAGAAAGAGCTGCATATATTTTTGTTTTTTCATTAACTTTTTTATCAATATCTTTATGATTGTTAATAGCAATACTAAAAATCCAACGTCCTAAAGTAGATCCTTCAAATCCTAATATAGCATATTGGAAAATAAAGACTAAAAAAAACATAAAAACCCAAACCTGTAATGAAAACAAAAAAGTATAAATTAAATTAAGATCGGAGGTCATAAAACTTAATAATTTTGCATTATTGGGAGAAAGAGCAAAGAAACCTTTTGGTAAGAAAACAAAATTGATACATAAAGAAATAATTAAAAAACAAAATCCTAATAATGCATCTATCGTCCAAGCTAAAAATGCTAAAAAAGGATTTACATAATACTTATTACTATCTGTATTCTGATGTCCATATTTTAAAGTTGTAGCATTCTTTTTATTTTTAAGATTTGTTTGAAATATAGTTGCTTTTTCTAATTCTTCTTCTATTAAAGGTTGTGCTATTTCATTTGCATGTATTATTTCATTATTATTTTCTAATTTATTAAATTGATTGGAATCCGTACTTTCATTTTGTTTCTTTTGTGCCTGGCTAAACCCTAATTTTTTCTGTATTTCATCAGCAAAAAAACCAAATCCAGAATGTAATGGCCTGATCTCATTTTTTTGCACGGAAAGATAATTAGATAAAAAGAAACTCATAGTGCTTCCTCTACAAAAAGATTTAACAATGATTTTTTTATAATTTCTTCTTTTATAGAGCTGACTTTTTCTTTCCATTGATTGACTGGAAAAATAGCTTTCGCCATGGTACGGTGTCCTCCACCAGAACCAAACCCAATATTACTAATAATTTTGCGCACAACGTCGCCTGCATTTTTTACATAACCAACATTTCGAATACTCATTACCAAATTGTTTTCAAAGACCCCTGCACACACAACCCATTCTATTCCTTCAAATTGCAGCATAAAATCGGCAACTTGAGGAATTAAATCCTCTCTTGTTACGTTAGTTAAAAAACTAACTAGTAACTTATCTTGATATTCCATTTTTAATAAAGCATTCGCTAATAATGGGGCAAAACTCATTGGAATTTCAGGTTTTTCCATTCTTCTTAATAAATTATAATTAATATCAGGATATAAAGAAACAAAGGCATAAAGATCGGCGTCGATCACTTCACGGTTTAAATGCAAAGTATCAGCTTTAATGCCATAAATTAAAGCGGTTGCTAAGCGTTGCCCAATATTTACGGCCGCAGCTCTTAAATACTCTGTTAAAATAGTAGAAGTCGCCCCATATTTCGAGCGGATATCACAATAAGATACAGCACTATAATTTCCGACCATCGGATGATGATCAATAATGACATCGATGCGCGGCAAAGGAGAGGTAAAGTGTGCGGGTTGGGTATCGAGCAGAACAACTTTATCGTAATTCACTAAATCCTGTGGCTTAATCGTGATCACTTCTAAATCAAGCAGTTGCATCATTGCTATGTTTTCAGGTCTTGTCACCTTACCAAAGCTCAGTATGGGCGTTGAAACTTTGTTACGTCCTAAAAGCGTTCTTAATGCTAAAGCGGAAGCGAGACCATCAGGGTCTGGATCTGGTTGCAATAACAACGCAATTTTATCTCCTTCTAATAAAATATCTCTGACTTTTTTGACCCGATGTGTGCTTTCTATATGCCGTAATTCTGCACTAATGGGGCGGCTTAATAATTCCGTCCATGAAAGAACCAATTCCCGGTCATTATCCACAAGTTTTCTAGGTACTTCTTCAGGATGACCAATTTGAAATGATAAGATTCTCGATTTAGGCAATTCTTCAAGCACAATTTCTCTAACTAAAGAATATTTATCATGATCCTTTAAAGAAAGAACAACACAAATGGGATTATAATTGTTCCACTGATGATAAAAAGAGGGCTTTGTAATATCGCCTTTAACAAGTATTTCATCAATATTTTCAGAAACTTCACAAGCTTCAAGCAATGAAGCTTGCAGCTGGTTTTGTTTATTTGGCAGCCAGACTTTTATATCCATGTTCTTTTGTATATGCACCAACGTCGAGGCTAGTTCCGGATCATCACATATTACTAAAAAAAGTCCGCGCTTTGAATCCATTTATTACACCTTACTACATGATTTCATTAGACATAAAAAAATGAAATCTTTTAAATTATTCTTGCAAGACTGCCTACGCTACAATATTTTACCTAATCTACGTGAGAGTAGAAAATAGTGTTGCATTTTCCACTCTACACTATATTGCATTAATTCTGTATGATCAGATAATTTGCTTAGAACAGTTTAAGCAGAACTCATTGAGGACATAAGATGACAGAAATACTTGGTTTTAACAACCTTACAAAGGCTTTAAGCTTTAATCTTTATGACTTTGCCGTTGCTTTAAACGACGAGGAAAGAGCTTCCTATATTCGTTACATTGACGAAAGGTATTCAGCAAAACAAATTGAATCTCAACTCATAAGAATTGCTGAAATTATAGATGCCGAAGTCCTTAATGTAAGTTCTAAAGACTTTGACCCTTATGGGGCAAGTGTTGTCCTTTTAATGAGTGATTTAAAAGGCGATCAGGCAACAAAAGAAGCTAATAATGCTTCTAATTTAATGTCGCAAGCAACTGTTTCTATACATTTAGATAAAAGCCATATTTGTGCACACACTTATCCAGACAGCCTCGATCCCTCAGGTATTTGCAGTTTTCGAGTTGATATCGACATTGCTACTTGTGGAAGTATTTCACCACTTTACGCCTTAGATTTCATGTTTAAAGCCTTTGAAACAGATGTTGTCTGTGTTGATTATGTGGTTAGAGGTTTTGCGCGAACTAAAAGTAACGAGAAAATTTTTATGGATCATGACATGTCTAGTATTACTAAATACGTGTCTCCTCTTATTTTAAGAGACTATGATACCATTGATCAAAACGCGCCTGAACATCATACCTACCAGACAATGTTCTGCCGCCGTGAATTAGACGAAAGTTCCTATTTCAGAAATCCAAGAACAGTCCCCCCTGAATTAGCGTCAGAAAAAATGGCTTTGATTCGTAAAGAAATGGAATCAATAGCTAAAATTAAAAGATAATTTTTTAAATCACAAAAATTAAATATTTTTATCAAGCCTCATATTCACTGAGGCTTTGTTTTTATATATTTTTCAATTATTAATTTTAAATTTAAATAAAGCATGTTAAGGGAAGCTTAGTAAATAATTTGAATGCTTTTATTGAAATTATTTCTGCGTTAATCCCAGGGAAAGAACATGAAAAACAAAATAAACTCAACGACTTATGGAACACTTCTCATTTTAGTTACTTTTATCAGTTGGGGTATTACACCATTTTATTTTAAATCAATTAATATGGTAAACCCTTTCGAAATTTTAGCACATCGTATTCTTTGGTCTATTTTGCTTTTATTTATTATTATTGCTTCTAAAAAACAAATTTTAAAAATTATTGAAACATTTTATTCACCGAAAACAATACTAACTTTAATTTGTACTGCACTATTAATTTCTGCAAATTGGTTTAGTTATATATGGGCAGTTATTAATGATCATTTAACAGAAGCAAGTTTTGGTTATTTTATAGCTCCTATTTTTAATATTTTTCTTGGTTTAGTGTTTTTAAAAGAAAAATTAACAAAAATTGAAATTTTCTCTGTTTTTATCACAATAATTGCTATTGTTATTCAATTTTCGGAAATGAGTTTTAGCGGTTTTGCTCCTTTTGTGCCTATTTTATTAGCTGGTACGTTTGGGTTTTATTCCCTGTTAAGAAAGAAAATTCATATTGATTCCATTCATGGTTTGACCATAGAAACACTTTTATTATCACCTATTGCTTTAATTTATGTAGCATATTTAGGAATAAATCAGCAGCTTTATTTTTTATCAAACGCAAAAATTACTTTTTTATTGTGTTTAGCTGGAATCATAACATCTATTCCTCTCATCACTTTTGTTGCAGGCGCAAAATTGCTCACTATGACCAAAATTGGTTTTTATCAATATATTAGCCCATCACTTCAATTACTATTAGCTATGTTTGTCTTTGAAGAAAAAATTAGTGAAATGAAGCTTCTTAGTTTTTGCTTAGTATGGGCTGCCATTATAATTTATATTGGCAATTCTCTCCGTGTTTTAGGTATGAAAAAAGTTGCAAAAAGAAAAATAGCAAATCATGATTAATTTTATTATTTACCTTTTTAATATAAATCACCAAATTTAATTCATTTTTTATTAATATAAATAATATTATAATTTGCATAAATTTTTTAAACTTTTTGGTATAATCCTTTTTATGACATAAAATAAAGAGGTTTATATGAGTATCAACAGGCGAGATTTTATTAATGGTAGTGCTATCGCTATAATTGCTGGTCTTACTCCTTTAGATATTCTGGCAAATAATAACCATGATAATAGCTATCCTCCCGCATTAACTGGCTTACGTGGCAGCCATCCTGGTTCCTATGAAAATGCTCATGCTTTAGCATTTGGGAAAAAATTTAATATTGATCCTATGAATACTGAGGAAACTTATGATTTAGTTGTGGTCGGTGGTGGGATCAGTGGGCTCACCGCAGCCTATTGTTACCTAAAACGAAATAAAAAAGCAAAAATACTCATACTTGAAAGTCATGATGATTTTGGTGGGCATGCCAAAAGAAATGAATTTAGCAACGGAAAAAACTTTATTATTGGTTATGGCGGCACGGAGTCAATTCAATCACCTAAACACTATTTTCAGCATGAATTAAAAAAAATTCTATCTGAATTAGGAATAAATATTGATAAATTAGGCAAAAAATTTGACGAAGATTTTTATAATAAACTAGAACTTGATTATAGTATTTTTTTTGATAAAGAAACATTTAATACTGATAAATTAGTCTTAGGAGACCCGTTAGGTGCCTCTAATTTCACAGAAAACACTTCTAATATTAATACTGTGATTAGCAATTTTCCATTAAGTACAGAAGATAAAGAAACACTATTAAAATTTCTAACGGAAAAAAGAGATTATTTACCTGAATTTAGTAAAACTGATGATAAAGTTAATTATCTAAAAAAAACAAGTTACAGAAATTTTTTACTGCGTAATGTTAAATTAAGTGAAAAAATTATCAATATTTTTCAACAAAAAAGTCATGATTATTTCGCAATTGGGATTGATGGCATTAACTCTTATCTTGATGCGAGAAGTCTTTCCTTGCCTGGTTTAGATGGCATGAATTTACCTCCATTAGATCCAGACACTCAAGCAGAAGTCGATGAACCTTATATTTATCATTTTCCCGATGGGAATGCTTCAATAGCAAGACTACTTTTGTCAAAATTAATTCCTAAAATTTTTCAATCAGAATTAGATATGAATTCAATTGTTTTGACTAAAATTAATTATTCACATCTCGATTTAGCACAATCGCAAGTTCGTATGCGTTTAAACAGTACAGTTGTTATTGCAAAAAATGAAAAAAACAACTCTGTCTCGATAGGATATTTAGATAAACCACAGTTAGATGCGCAAGGTAAACTAATAAAATTAGGGAATTTACATAAAATAAATGCAAAACATGTGGTAATGGCTGGCTATAATATGATGATTCCTTTTATTGTCCCAGAACTTCCAAATGAACAAAAAGAAGCATTATTATTAAATGTAAAAGCTCCATTAATTTATAGCAACGTACTTATTTCAAACTGGAAGTCTTTTCTAAAATTAAAAACACATACAATTTACTCTCCTTCGTTACCTTATTGCCTCATTAAATTAGATTTCCCTGTGAGTATGGGACATTATTCGCATCCACAAGATCCTGAAAAGCCTATTTTATTGCATATGGTTGCCATTCCAAAAAGTAATAACTTAGGTCTCGATGCAAGAACTCAATTTAAAGCAGGCCGGCACAAGCTTTTTACAACTCCTTTTTCAGTTTTAGAAAATGAAATTAGAAATCAATTAGTAAGATTTCTGTCACCTACTGGCGATTTTAATCACGAAAGAGATATTTTAGATATTACAATAAACCGTTGGCCACATGGATATTCCTATTCTTTTAATCCTCTTTTTGATGACGAAAGTAAAACAAATGAATTGTTAGAACTTGCTAAAAAAACATGTAAAAATATAACTATTGCAAATTGCGATGCGGGTTGGAATGCTTTAACACATACTGCAATGCTGGAAGCAATAAGGGCAGTAAATGAATTTAATTTTAATTAGCAAAAATAAATTTATTGATTTAAAATTCGCCAAAAACAAAAAAATGGATATACTTTTCTTTAAAAGCGAAAAATTCATTCGCTTTTAATATCCTAACATTCAATTCGTATAGCATCTTTGTTTTAAAGGGATTCTGTTTGAAAAAAGACAATAATGCGAAAACCAGAGCAATTTCATTACTTAAAACAATTAGCAGTACAGCCGTAAAGGCCAGTAATGAAGCAATTAAACGTAAATTAAACAAGTCAACACAAACTGATTCCTTTATGAGTGAAGCAGCTCTTAGGCTTGTTAAAGGATTAGATGAACTTAAAGGGGCTGCCATGAAAGTGGGTCAGCTTTTAAGTATGGTTGATGACAGCATACTACCACCAGGTTGGAAAGATGCCCTTAGTAAACTCCAATCACAGGCTACAGCAAAAGATTGGGATTATATTGAGCCCATTTTACTAAATGAATTTAAAGATCTTAAATTTATTAAACATATCGAAAAACAAGCCATTCATGCTGCCAGTATTGGGCAAGTTCATAAAGCTACATTAGTTGATGGCCGCACTGTTGCTTTTAAAATTCAATATCCTGATTTAGAAAAAAATGTGCATTCTGATCTGCAAAATATGAAAAAAATTGTAAAAATAGCAAATTTAATTCCAAATATGTCTAATTATGATCAGGTTTTTGATGCTGTTGAAAAGTTATTTATTCAGGAATTAGATTTTAAAAGAGAACAAAAATTTTATGAAATTTATCATGAAAAATTTAAGAACAATAGTAACATTCTTGTCCCTAAAACATTACCTGAATATTGCCGAAAAAATATTCTAACCACAGAATGGATAGAAGCAGTAAGTTTACAAGATTGGTTAAAACAAAATAAAGAAAGTATCCATTCAAACCCTGAATTCATAGCTACCCGTGATCAACTTGGTAGTGTTTTATTAGAACTAGTCTTTACAGAAGTTTTTCACTTTAAACATATTCAATCCGATCCTAATCCAGGAAATTTTTTAGTAACACCTTTAGGCCAACTTGTTCTCTTAGATTTTGGTGCCACGCAAGAACTTAGTGATGATTTAATAAATAACTATGCAGAATTAACTTTAACTGCTATCAATGAAAATCACCAAGAAATGCTAAAAGTTGCTAAAAAAATGGGGTTTCTCCATAGGCATGACCCGCAGGATGCAAAAGAAAGTTTTATTAAAATCATGCAAATTGCCATAGAACCTTTTAAGGCTTCGACTTATTCATGGAAAGAGAGCAAACAATTAAAGAGAACAAATGCTGAATCTATTCATTTTATGAAAGCTACTAAATTTAGAGCTCCCAATTCAGAAGTGCTATTTATCAACAGGCGGCTTGGTGGTAATTTACTTATTATGGAAAGTTTAGGACCAACGGTTCATGCAAGAGAAATTTTACTTAAAATTTTAAATGGTAAAGAGAAAACAATATGTTAATTTTAAAAAGAATGTTTTCATTCTGTGCAAGTCATAGACTCTACAATCCTAGTTTTAGTGATGAAAAAAATAACCTTATTTTTGGAAAATGTTCAGGAAAAAATGGGCATGGCCACAATTACAAATTAGAAATTGCTGTGAGCGGAAATATTGATCCTGAAACTGGAATGCTTTTTAATTTGCAAACACTGAAGCAATTAATTAACGAACATATTATTAATGATGTTGATCATAAGCATTTAAATTTTGATGTCCCTTGGTTACAAGGAAAAATACCCACAACAGAAGTCTTAGTCGAAAGTATTTGGGAACGAGTACATTTAAAATTAAATGAAAATAGTATTACAAATGTAAAATTGGAATCTGTTACAGTATGGGAAACAGAAAATAATATAGTAACAAAAAATAAAAACTAGTTTAAATTAAACTTCTTTTTTCTCTGTTTTTTTTGTTTGCATCCATTTAATAAAAATTGGTAAGAAGGAAATAACAATCACTCCTACTATTAAATAATGAATATAGTCATTAATTTTATCACCAAAAGATTTACCTAAAAAATAACCAGCTAACAACATACTCCAAACCCATAAAAACCCACCAACAATATTAAACATAGCAAAACGAAAATAATTCATTTCAGCCGCACCTGCTACAGTTGGCGCAAAAGTACGAATAATTGGAATAAATCTTGCAATTATAATAGTTTTACCACCATGTTTTTCATAAAAATCGTGGGCAGCAATGAGGTGTTTTCTGCGAAAAAAATAGGAATCTTTTTTTTGATAAAGTAATGGACCTAATTTATTACCAATATAGAAACCAACACCATCACCAATAATTCCAGCAACAGTTAAAGTAGAAAGAAGAATTAAAATACTCATATCACCTTTAGCGGCAAATAAACCAGCAGCAATTAACAAAGAATCTCCAGGCAAAAAGAACCCAAGCAACAGCCCTGTTTCAGCAAAAACAATTAAGATTAATCCAATATAACCAACAGTCTGGATAATAAGAATAGGATCTTTTAAATACCCTAATAGTAAATGAATGAACGACAAAATAGAGTCCATTAATAAAATTCTCCTTTGTAAAAAAACAATCAAAGCTTATCTTTTTAATTATGTATTGGCAATAATGAATAAAGTAGAAATGAAAATTATAATTATAAAATATGGCGTAAATAATTATACTCAGGAATAAAATCCCAGGAAACGCCTACACTAAATTCAATCCAACCACTATAAAAACGTTTCACACTAAAATCAAAGACCAATTCTTTTGGCATATGAATAAAAGGTCTAACATTCGATTTTAAAGACCAAACCGATGATTGTTTCACAAAATCAAGAATAGACAAACCTGCAATTACGTTATAATTGCCAAAAGTTGATAAATTATCTTCCCACATGACATTGGCCATCACAGTTGGATGAGTTAAATCATTACTATCCCTACAATTACAGCTATAATCAATTTGTCCTCCTGTATATTCAAAAGACCCACCAATAGACAAATAATCATAACGATCAACATTAACAATTGTATCTAAAAAAGTTGCACCTACATAATAAGAACTTCCTGAAACACTTGAACCTTGGTAATGCGAGTAGTTAGCATAAGGAAGTAACTTTAATTCTATTTCTGAATCTAAATTAATATAAGTTGTTGCTGATAATTTATTTAACAAAGTTCGTGGAAAATCAGAAATATTTCCATTACTCGAGGCAACTGTTACACCAGTGCCTAGCAATGCCGTATAAGGAAACCAAGTGGCAGGTTTATTAATGATAGCTCGGCGGAATTTATTATTAGTTGCGCTTGATACAGAAGGTAAATTTTGATCTTTTTCAGCTATTTTATAGGGGAGACCTTGTTTTTCTGTATTTGCTTTTACACTTTTATTGAAGGAATCATCTTTACCCATTGGTGAAGTTTGTTTCGTTTCTCTTTCAAAGATCACTGGTGGAATGATAGATTTTAAAGGCTCTGGTGTTTCTTTATCATTGATGACATTACCAAAGCCAGATTCAGCGGCTCCGAGCATGGGAGCTGTTTCTGGATTGTATGGTTCGCGCCACCCCTCTTTGTAGCCCGTATTATTTTTCTTCCACTCTAACATAGTCACTTCATTAGTGCCTAAAACCTTAAGTGCTTGTTCAAAGGCAAGCCTGTCAGAGGCAACAATCTGGCAAAGGGAACTCCCTTGTCTTGATTCTAAGACTTTAATTTCATGAATAGTGACTCTTTGTGAACGCAAAAATTCACCTGTCTGTGGGTGAAAACTTGTTAACAAAACATAACCAACAGAAAGATTATCCCCTCGGACAATGCCTCTTTCCATCCCAAAATCAATGGTTAATAAGTTTTCCCGTAAAAAAGTGACTTTACCATCATGCCCAATAGTATTGATGAGACGTGATAAGGCCTGTGAAAAAGCTGCCTTTATTTTTTCTTGCGATACTTGTGGTTCTAAAGTGATGTCTTCCCGCGCCCATACCGTCGAACGGATCCCTGCCCCTTTAAGCACGAGCCGTATAAGAGTTTGGTCTGGAGCAAAATATACAAATGGTTTAACCCACGCTTCTAAATTATAATCTAATTCAAGTCTTCTTTTTAATTCCTCAATTTTTTGATTTGTATTTATATTAGGATTTCCCGCTAAAGGAATTAACTTCACAAAATCAGATAATGCTAAATTCCAAAAACGACCTGTGTTTTTTAATTCGCCCACAACATCATCAGAAAATAATCTTTGCACATCTTGTTCATTAAAAGGAAAAGCGGGCACACCATAAAGTTGTCTATCTTGTTTTCGCATAAACATTCGAAATTTATCTAAGTTTGTTTCAACGAGATCAACCCCGATTCTTCTCACAGGGGGGAGTAAAAACGTATCACCTTGAGTATTCGGGGCTTCTGCTGCTGGGTTTTCAAGGCTAAAACAAAACAATTGATAATAGACTAAAATAAGAGATATAAATATTTTTTTGACAATATGAAACTTTCTCACTTAAGAACTCCCTAATTCTATAAATTGTATGTTAATTTAAATTAGATTTAGAAGGCTCAACAATTTGACATAGGACTGCAATTTTTAGACATAATGAAAGGAACGGATGAAATAGTCTTGTTACAGCATTGGAGAAAGTTTGATTTCAAATTTGTTATCTTTCATAATTAAATTAATTAAATTTTTTTTTATTACTATTTTGTTAATTATATCAATAATTATATCTACCTTTCTAATTACAAATATAATTATGTATTTCAATTCCCAAAGCTCACTTACCCAATCACAAGCGAAGGAGTATGCAATTGTTTTAGGAGCTAGTGTCCATGGAGATTCCCTTTCCGATTTATTAAAAGCCAGAATGGAAAAGGCTATTGAATTATATAATAAAAAATTAGTAAAAATGATTCTGATGAGCGGTGATGGAACAGATAGTTATTATAATGAAACAGCAGCTATGAAA
>CAYSZE010000142.1:0-13050 GCA_964435255.1 uncultured Oligoflexia bacterium | reverse complement strand
TAATTTCGGCAATATTTTGCAGTTGGCTGTTCGATTCTTGAATGGTTTCCATGCTGTTGACTAATTTTTTCATAGTTTCTTGGCTACTTTCAGCTTTTTGTGAAGCACCTTTTGCCACTTGGGTCGATTGTTCTGCATTTTCAGAAGTTTTATTCACCATACTGGTTATTTCATTAATGGCAGCCGTGGTTTCATGGACTGAGGCCGCTTGTTCTGTGACCGATTCAGACAAAGATTGCGAATTTTGCATGAGCACTTTAGAAATTTTCATAGTGACTTCGCCTTGTTTTTTCAGGCTGTCAATAGATTCTTTTATAGACTTTGTAATACTTAAAATGACTAATGCGACAGCCGCACTAATAAGTAAAGCAACTATAATAACAATTGTCATTGTCCAGTTGGTTATCGACGTTAAGCCTGAACCTTGTTTGGTTGCGGTTTCCGCACCTTTCATATTAAATTCAATTTCTTTATTTAGTTTTTCATTTAACTTAAATAAGACGGGTCTACCAATTTCATTATAATGTTTTAAAGCTTCGACCCCTTTATTTTCTTTGATTAAACTAAATTCTTGCTCATAGCTTTGGATGTATTCTTTATAAGCGTCCATGGTTCTTTATAAAAAGGTTCTTCTCCTGGCCCTAATAATCCATTTTTTTGGTAATTAGTCAGTTCGTTATCTAATTGGTCTTTAAATTTTTTAAGATCTTCCGTGTTTTTTTCTAGTCTTTCACTTTGGTTAGCTACACTGTCGGCAATAACTAAGACCGTGCGGCGTGATAAATTTCCGATATATAAATTAACTTTACCAAAGGAATCTATACTTGGCAGCCAGTTGGTGGCAACGTCTTGTGCATACACTTGGGTTTTATTGATCATAAGTATGGAATAAATACAAGAAAATAGTAATAAAGAAACAAGTATTCCAATGGAAAAGAAAATTTTAAAGGCTAGACTTTTATTTGCCATATAAGACTCCATTACCCTAAGTCAATTTTAACCTAGAAAAGCTATCGGCAATTATTTCTATAATTTAAGAGTTTTTTATATTAGGAGGCTTTTTTACCAAGAATAAGATCTTCAATAATTTTAGTGGTTAAATTCAATTTTTCACCTTGCTCTACCAGTTCATTTGACGATTGTGCTGTTTCGTTAACTGACGCTTGGTTGCGTTGGGTTGCTCTATCAATTTCAGACATGGCTGTGGTTATTTGTCTCACACCTATGTCTTGTTCTTTTGTAGCCGCAGAAATTTGTTCTATAATTGACACCATATTTATAATGTCTTCAGAAATATGTAAGAAAGACTCTTGGGCTTCAGTTGTGACAGTTTTGCCTTCGGATACCCGTTCTTTTGTGACGTTTAAAATTTTATTCACTTCTTCTTGGCTTTTTAAAATAAGTTCCTGAATTTCTTGAGCAGACTTGCCACTGACTTTTGCTAAGTTTCCTACTTCTTCTGCTACCACCGCAAAACCTTTGCCGACTTCTCCTGCTCGTGCCGATTCAATGGAAGCATTTAACGACAATAATTCTGTTTTGGATACTATGTCGTTAATGACTGAAGTTTTAGCATGAATTTGATTGATGATTTCTGCAATATTCTGCAATTGGCTGTTTGATTCTTGAATAGTTTCCATGCTGTTGACTAATTTTTTCATGGTCACTTGACTGCTTTCAGCTTTTTGCGAAGCATCTTTTGCTGCTTGTGTAGACTGTTCTGCATTTTCAGAGGTTTTATTGACCATGCTAGTAATTTCATTAATAGCAGCTGTGGTCTCATGGACTGAAGCCGCTTGTTCCGTGACCGATTCAGATAATGATTGGGAATTTTGCATGAGGACTTTTGATATTTTCATAGTATCTTCGCCTTGTTTTTTTAGGCTTTCAATGGCACTTTTAATAGACTTCGTAATAGAATTAATAAGTAACACTATCCCGACACTAACAAATAAAGACACTATAATGACAATAGTCATTGTCCAATTGGTTAACGTAGTTAAAGTACTGCCTTGTTTTGTAGATTCTTCTGCCCCTTTTACATTAAAATCAATTTCTTTATCTAACGCTTCTATAAATTTGTGCAAAACTTCACGCCCCGTGCTGTTGTAGTGCTCTAAAGCATCGAGAGCTTTGCCTTCTTTTACAAATTTCAATTCCGTTTCATAAGCTGCAATATATTTTTTATAATTATCTAGAGTGGTTTTATAATAATTTTCTTCACCAGGTGCTAATAACCCATTTTTTTCATAATTCAGAATTGCTGTTTCCAATTTCTTATTATAGTTGTTTAAACTTTCTTCGTTTTTAGCAAGATTATCTGTTTTATTAGCAAGACCGTCAGCAATTGTTCCCATTACTCTTCTAGTAAAGTTACCAATAAGTATACTCATGTCGCTAAAGGCATCAATACTTGGTAGCCAATTTTTTGCTGTTTCTTGGGCATACACTTGGGTTTTATTGATCATATATATAGAATAAATACTGGAAAAAAGAATTATAGTGATCAATACTGAAATAAAAAAATATATTTTAAATGCTAGACTTTTGTTTTTCATAAAATCCCATAATGAATAAATTAATTTTATATATGAGAGTCGGAAATTAATTAAATTAAATTAATTTTTTTAATATTAAGAGTATAAAAAGAGTGATGAAATTTTGACAAGACAGTTTTTTTGCTCCAAAGAATTTAAACTGTCTTTATTTTTTCAACTTAATAAGTTTTCTAGGCAATTTAAATTTAACCAACATGCTATAAACGCAAGGTACAACAACTAATGTTAGTAAAGTAGAAGAAATCAGTCCGCCTGTAACCGTAACACCTAAATTAGAATTAGATTCGTGCCCTGCTCCTGTGCTGAGAACTAAAGGTAACATGCCAGCAATCATAGTTAAGGTCGTCATCATAATGGGACGTAAACGAACAATGGCAGCTTCCAGCAGTGCCTGATCGACATCTATCCCTTCAGCAATTTTTTGTTGGGCAAATTCTATTAATAAAATAGCATTTTTAGTAACTAAACCTAGTAATAAAATAAGACCAATCATGGCAAAAATAGTTAAAGATTGCCCTGAAATTAACAGGGCTAAAAAAGCACCAGAAAATGCTAAAGGAACACTAAACATTATGGAAATAGGTGCTTTAAAATTTTCAAACTGCGCACTTAAGACTATAAAAATAAACAGAGTAGCAAGTAACAGCGATTTAATAATAACAGCAATAGCTTCGTTTAAATGCTCGGACGCACCACTATAACTTGTATCTATACTTTTAGGTTTGGTTTGCGCAATATATTTATTAATATCTGTCATTGTACCAGCTAGATCTTTACCATAAAAGTCAGCGGTGATTGAGACTTTAGTAAAGCCATTAATATGCTGAATAACAGGTTCTATGGGGGCAAGTTCAATAGTGGCAATGCTTCTTAATAAGACGGGAGAACCTTTATCATTTGTTACTAAAACTCCAGATAAATTGGTTAAAGATTGTTCTTGGGTAAAAGGTAATAGGACTTTAATATCATAATATTGTCCTTCCGCATAATAATCTCCAACTTTTACACCTTGATAAAGTAACTTTAAAGTCTCAGCAATTTCATTAGGTGAAATTCCTAAAGTGGCAGCTTTAATAAAGTCAGGTATGACACGGTATTCAAAAGCTTCATCGCTAACAGAACTTATTGCAGCACCAATATTTGGTAATTTACTGACATATTGCAAAACTTGCTTTGAATAAAGATAAAGTGCTTGCGAATCTGTTGAAAACAATTCAAGTTGAACTGCACTATGATGACTGCCTGAACCTATTTTTTCTTTGTCACTGCGAATAAATTTGGAGGCATCACTATTAAGCCTTTGAGAAAATTCAGAAGTTGTATATTTTCGTTGTTTAGGAGCAACCAAAAGAATAGTAAAATTGATAGTACTGCTTGTATTACGACCGTTGCCTATCTGCATTACAATGTTTTTTACTCCAGGGTAGGAGCGGATGTGATCGCGAATTTCTTTACCGCGTGTTATAGCTTCAGTTAAAGGAGTTCCTTGTGCTAAATTGAAAGTAAAGTTAGTTTCGCTTTCATCATAGTCAGGCTGAAAAGTTGCAGGGACAAATTTTAATAAGACAATACTAAAGATAAATACAGCGATACCAATAAACAGTGTGGTTTTTTTTCTTTTTAAAGATTTTTTTAGCAAATTATGATAAGAGTTTTGGAATTTACTAAAGTATAAATCAAATTTTTGTGTCCATTTAAATTTGTTGGAATTTGTTAAATTATGGGAGGTTCCTATTTTGCTACTTAGCATGGGTACGACTGTAAAGGCGACAAATAAGGAAATTAAAACAGCGCTGGCAACAGTAAT
This sequence comes from uncultured Oligoflexia bacterium, assembly GCA_964435255.1. Taxonomy (GTDB): domain Bacteria; phylum Bdellovibrionota_B; class Oligoflexia; order Silvanigrellales; family Silvanigrellaceae; genus Silvanigrella. The sequence goes on along the minus strand of CAYSZE010000142.1, from coordinate 8,685 downwards.
ACCAAATTCATAAAAAAATCTGCCAATAATACCTTCCATAAATGCGACAGGAACAAACACGGCAACAATAGCTAAAGTAACAGCGAGGGCAGCAAGACCTATTTCATCAGAACCTTCTATTGCTGCTTTATATATTGATTTACCCATCATTTTATGGCGGTGTATATTTTCAATGACGACTATGGCATCATCGACTAAAATGCCAATTGATAAAGTGAGAGCCAGTAAGGTCATAAAATTTAGAGTAAAACCTAAATAGTTAATAACAGCTAAGGTACCAATTAATGACGTTGGGATAGCTATAGAACAAATTAAGGTATTACGCCAATCATGTAAAAATATAAAAACAACTAATACCGCTAAAATTGAGCCTAATATAATATCAAAAACAACATTATCATAGGAGTCTTTAATGTATTCTGATTGATCAAGAGAAACTGTAATTTCAGTTTTATTTTTTAAATTTGAATTATTAATGCTGTTAATAGTCTTTCTTAAATTAGTAGCAATTTTGACAATGTTTCCTTTGGCTTGTTTTGTAATTTGAATGGTTATGCTCTTTTTCCCATTCTGTTCACTATAATCTGTTGGTTCTGCATAGGTATCTTGAATAGTGGCAAAGTCTTCGATTCGGAGTAAGAGTTTGTCTTTTTGGGCAATAGGAATTTTTGCAATAGTATTTAGATTATCAGGAATTGTGTTAGTGGTAATGCTAAAATGTTCATTAGAACTTCTTAAAACTCCTGATGGCACATTGACAATTTGATCCTTAATATTCTTTTTAATTCCCGTCGGGCTGAGTTGTAGGGCATTTAAAATAGATGAATTCAAATTAATATGAATTTCCCGTTCTAGGGAACCCGCTATACTAACTTGCCCAACCCCTTCGACACGTTGCAAAAGCGGTTTTAATTCTTTGGTTACGTAAGTTGATAATTCTTGTTCAGTTAAATTACTACTCGTGACATTTAAAACCATAAAAGGGGCAGCATTATTGTTAACTTTTTCGACATAAGGTTTTTCAGCTTCTTTAGGGAAATCTATTAAACTTAAAGAATTACGGACATCAGCAGTAGCTTTATCAATGTCGACATCTAAGTTAAATTCTAGAAATACAAAAGCTCTATCTTGCGCTGCTGTTCCTTGAAAACTTTTTAAACCAGGGAGGCTTTTAAACACTTCTTCCATGGGGTTTAATAGCAATTGTTCTGAAGTTTTAGGATTCATTCCTTTATAATGAATTCCTACTGTTACAAAAGGTAGATCGACATTGGGGTCTCTATCAATTCCTATTTTAGCAAAAGCAAGCAGGCCAAAAATAAGAATAACAACATTTAACATGGAAGCAAAATAGGGGCGTTTAACTGAAACTTTTGAAAGAAACATATACGACTCTTTTTCATTAAGGATTAAGTTTTATTTCTAAGTAGCCACCCGGCGTTACTTTTTCTGTGGACTGAAGAATATCTGCATAAATGTCAAAGGTTTTAGATGAACTATCTATTACGGAAACCATGCGTTTTACAATGGCCTCACCTGTGGTTTTATTTACCGGATCAATAAATGCAAATTTCATTCCTACTTTAAATTTATTGAAGTATGTTACTGGTACTTGTGCATATATTTTAAAATTTTTAGCTTCAGTAATTTGAAAGACAGTTGTCCCTAAATTAACATAATCACCCAAAGACTTTTCAACTTTTGTAATGATTCCTTCAAAAGGTGCGGTTATTTTTGTAGATCTTAAAATGTATTCTTTTCCTTCCAGGGTTGCTTTTGCAGATTGGTATTCTAATTGTTTTGTTTTTAAATTATTATTTTCTTTCTCCAGTGTGGCTAAATTAATAATGCCGCTTTTATATTGTTTATCTAAGCGTTCTACGTTTTTTTCTTGCTGATCAAATGCCAATTTTTTTAAATCAACATCTATTTTTGCAGTTTTAACATCGATATTAGCATTGTTATCTTCAAGTGAAGCTAATGTTTGTCCTTGTTTGACGTAATCCCCAGCACGGTAATAAATATTCACAATTTTTCCAGTGGTTAAAAAACTGAGGGCGCTTTGGTTTTCGGCTTTTAAAATAGCAGGAATATGAGGTGAATTTTCATTTTCCTTTGTTTCATTTTGTTTATTTTCAGCAATATTTTGTGTTTCTTTAGGCTGCGCAATTGTTTTTATTTCATTTTGTGTTGCGCTATCTTTTTTTACAGGTGCCTGTTCTTCTTTTTTTTCTACTGGGGGTAAAGCTGCTTTATCTTTATTTGTGCAATAAATAAAATTACTTGTTAAGAATAAAGTCATAATACTAAATACCAATTTATTTAATTTCATTTTAGTAACCTTTTATTTGAATAGGAAGGAATAGAGCCAATAGCGGACTGTAGTTTTAGCCAGTTGTTATCGATGTCTCCTCGTAATTTAGCTAGAGCTATTTTAGCACTTGTTGCATCATTTTGGGTTTTAATAAGTTCAGACGCATTTAAATTTCCTGTCTTGTATTTAATTTGTGATAATTTATAAGACTCAGCATATAAATCAGCCAATTGTTTTGCTTGTGGTAATAGAAATAAACTGCTCTTTAAATTGTTATAAAATGTTGTGACCTCTTCTCGAATAAGAATTAGTTTTTTTTCGTAATTTAGTTTATTTTTTTCTAATCTATTGTTTAATTCAGAGTGGTTTGCCAAAGATATTCCTCCATCCCAAATTGTCCAATTCAAGCGGACACCAAAACTAAGTCCATTTGATGAAAAGTCATTTCCAAATCTTGAATTATTTAAGCCTGATTCGTTATTAAAACCTTCATCATTGTTAAATTTTGTAAAAGCTGAAATTTCAGGGAGAAATTTAAAAGTATTTTGGCTTATTGCAGCTTTTGAAGCTGACACATTTTGTTCAATGCTTTTTAAATCGGGACGCAATGCCTTACTCTCAAGTAATAAAGTATCAATGTCTTTAATTGTTGTATTTTGTTTTTCAAAATATGAGGAATCATTATTTTTAATATTAACTTTAGAGTCAGAAGTAATATTTAATACCTTTTTAAGGGTCTCAAGTTTGTTTAGATAATTATTTTTTGCATTTTCAAATTCAACTTGTGCTTTCACTAAATTAGCTTGCATAAGTAACAAATCAATTTTGTCTTTACTATCATCGCCTGTCTCAAATAATATAGCTGTATCTTTATACTGAATATTAGCATTTTCGTAATCGGTTTTTTTTATTTCAACATCATTAAAAGCCTGTTGAGCTTCTAAAAACGCTTGCGCTGCTTCTATTCTAATTTTTATTTTTTCACTTGTGAGATCGTAAGTAGCAGCTTGTTTTTTTGCCGATAATTCTTTTATATTGTAGTAATTTTTCCAAATATTTGTTATAGGTTGTGTGACTGTTAAAGAAGCAGAAGTTTGTCTATCAGCTGAAGCACTTGCATTTATGTTATAACTGTCTCTGCGTGGGTACCACATAGTATCAGCCCCAGCTTCTAATGTGGGCCCTGACTGAAAGAAAGAGAGAGTGTGTTGTGTATTAAATGTTTCATAGTCACTACGTGCTTCTTTTAAGCTAAGCGCATTTTTTTCCCCTAGTTCCATTGCTAATTGCAAGTCAAGGTTAAGATCAATTTGCTTTTCACCGAGTTCTTTAGCTAAGGTTTTATAATTAATGAAAAACATTCCTATATATAACATTGGAATGATCATTGTTCGGATATTCACATTCATTCAATACTTTCCTTAAAAAATATGTATTTATAAATTATTTATAGAAAAATAGATATTATTGTATCTATTTGTGGCTGTAATCTAGCTAATTGTATTAAAAAAATCAATTTATTAAATTTTTGTAAAATTTAATAACTATTATCTAAAACATTTGAAATATTTTTGCAGTCACTATAATTTATTAATATTTACTTAATAAATTTATTAATTTTCTCTTCTAGTGCGCTAATAAGAATTTTTTGATCAAAAATTTGGGTTTTTAATATTTTTATTTCTTCTTCTTTTTCCGCTAAATATTTTTCAATATTATTTATCTGTTTTTTTTTAACTTTGTATTGTTTATCCGTCAAAAATACAAAATATTTACCATCTCTTAATTCTGAAATTAATTTTCCCGATTTAATTTTACGCCGTAAAGTAATCTCAGACACAGCCAATAATTCAGCTGCGTCATGAAGTTTAAACCAATTTCCTTTTTGTTCTTGCAGGGGCGGATTGTAATTTTGTGTTATTTTTAATGCCATATTATTGCTCTATATATTTCATCATTTCATCGATGGAATAAGGTTTTTGAAAACAAGTAAATTTAGGATCTTCATTTTTAAATTTTTCAATGCGAGGATCGGCCATATCATCACCCGTAGCTAAAATAAATTTTCCATTAAATTGTTTTTTAATTTCTTTTTCAAAAAAATCGAGCCCATTTTCGCCATCAAGTAAAAATAAGTCACAAACAATTGCCTTTATACTATTATTATCAATCAAAATTTTTCGAGCAGCAGTTAAATTTTGTGCTGAGTCAACTTCTAATCCTTTTTTAGTAAATCTACGGGTACTCATTTCAAGAAGGTCAGCATCATCATCAATCAATAATATCTTCATGCGCTTAAACCTTTCTTCAATTAGAACTTTAATGCAAAGGTTAGTTACAGTTTATCACATTGCAAGAGGTATTTTAAAAGGATACCTTAGATATAGGTTGTTCCCATGACATCATCGGATGATGATAAAGGAGGATACACACATGGGTTTAAGAGAAGACGCCTTATTTTATCATAGTAAAGGGCGAAAAGGAAAAATTGAGACTGGAATAACTAAAGAGTGTAAAACACAACGTGATATTACATTAGCTTATTCTCCTGGTGTTGCGGAGCCATGTAAAGAAATAGCGCGTGATCCAGCATTAGTTTATGAATATACTGCTAAAGGAAATTTAGTTGCAGTTGTGACTAATGGAACTGCCATATTAGGTTTAGGTGCGATAGGACCATTAGCTGGTAAACCTGTTATGGAAGGAAAAGCGGTTTTATTCAAAATGTTTGCTGACATAGATTGTTACGATATTGAGTTGAATGCCAAAACACCTGAAGAAATGATTTCTGCATGTAGAATGCTTGAACCAACATTTGGTGGCATTAATTTAGAGGACATTAAAGCTCCAGAATGTTTTGAAGTTGAAGAAAGATTGCGTGAAGAATTAGATATTCCAGTATTTCATGATGATCAGCATGGAACAGCAATTGTTAGTGGTGCAGCATTGTTAAATGCTTGTGAAATTACTGGCAGAAAAATTTCGGAAATAAAATGTGTGGTTAATGGTGCTGGCGCAGCTGCTATTTCATGTGCACAAATGTATTTAAATTTAGGATTAAAAAGAGAAAATTTAATTTTATGTGATTCCAAAGGAGTTGTTTATAAAGGACGTACCGAAGGTATGAATAAATATAAACAGCGTTTTGAAAATGACACTAACAAAAGAACTCTTGCTGAAGCCTTAGAAGGAGCCGATTTCTTTTGTGGCTTAAGTGTTGCAGGAGCAGTAACTCAAGACATGGTTAAGTCTATGGCAGCAAACCCAATTATTTTTGCTATGGCAAACCCAGATCCTGAAATCTCGCCAAAAGACATAAAAGAAGTGCGTGACGATGCCATTATTGCTACAGGCCGATCGGACTATCCGAATCAAGTCAATAATGTTTTAGGTTATCCATATATATTTCGTGGAGCAATGGATGTTTTATCACGCCGCATAAATGAAGAAATGAAAATGGCCGCTGTTCATGCCATTGCTGCGTTAGCAAAAGAAGATATACCAGAAAGTGTAACAAAGTCCTATCAAAATGCAGGGAATATGGAATATGGTCGGGAATATTTAATTCCAAAACCATTTGATCCTCGATTGTTATTAAAAGTAGCACCTGCTGTGGCAAAAGCTGCCATGGAAACCAAAGTTGCAAGAAAAAATATAGATTTAGAACATTATGTTGATGTGTTGGAGTCACGGCTTGGCGTTTTGCAAACAGTAACAAGAAAAATAAAAAGAAATGTTGTGTTAAAAAATAGAAATCTTGGTAAAAAAATGCGCATGGTTTTGCCTGAAGGTTCTAGTCCAAAAATTTTGAAAGCCGCAGAAATAGTAAAAGCAGAAGGAATTTGTGAACCTATATTACTTGGAAACATTGAAAAAATAAGAAAACAAATTATTGAAGCAAAATTAGATAAACAGCTTTCTGATGTTACTATTATTGATCCCATAGAAGACGAACGCACTCAAAAATATGCAGCTATGTTGTTAGAAAGACGTGCTCGAAAAGGTGTAACAAGAATGGGAGCATATGAACTGGTTACAGGTGACCATCATTATTTTGCTTCTATGATGGTAGAATCTGGTGATGCCGATGCTTTTTGTTCAGGAGTCCATCATAACTATGGTGATACCTTAAGACCCGCACTCCAAATTATAGGTACAAAGCCAGATAAAGTATTGGCTGGGATTTATCTATTATTATGGAAAGAAAGAAGTATTTTTGTTGCCGATACAACTGTTAATATAACTTCTACTGCCGAGCAGTTAGCACAAATAGCAATTCAAACTCACGACCTTGCTAAAATATATTTAACAGAACAACCTAGAGTAGCAATGTTAAGTTTTAGTAATTTTGGCAGCACTAAACATTCTGAATCGGAAAGAGTTTGTAAAGCAACAGGCATTGTGAAAAAGTTACGCCCAGATATTGAAATTGATGGTGAAATGCAAGCCGATTTTGCTTTATCTTCTGAATTATTAGAAAGATCATATGGTTTTTCTGCATTAAAAGGCCCTGCAAATGTATTGATATTTCCTGACTTAACTTCAGGAAATATTGCGTATAAATTGCTTGGTAATTTAGGTGGTGCAACTTCAATAGGACCTATTTTAACAGGCATGAAAAAACCAGTGAATGTTTTAGCTAGAAATTCTGATATTGAAGAAATTGTTAACTTAATTACATTTACAGTTCATAGTGCGCAAAACGGATTGTGAATTCTTTAAAATTTAAGTTAAGCTAAAAACTCGCGAGTTAAATTTCGTTGTGTATTTCCTTGTGGAACAACATCATCTTCAATACGAATGCCACCAAAAGGAATTAATTGTTCAATTAAATTCCAATTTACCTTATCAGCATATTTATTTTTTTCTTTAAATTGATTTAACAGTGTTTGAATAAAATAAATTCCTGGTTCAATGGTAACAACTACATTGTCTTCTAATGTACCAACATAACGTAAAGAACGATATAAAACATTTGGTGGGTTTATTGGTGCGGGATTGCCTTGTTCATCGAGCTGCTTACCGCCGATATCATGAACTTGTATGCCTAGTTTGTGTCCTAAACCATGTGGAAGGAATACTTTAGTAATTCCTTCATTAAGTGCCGTTTGATAATCACCATTAATGTTAAGTATTCCCGTTTTTTCTAGTATTTCAGCAACTTTTAAATGACAGGTTTCATGAAGTGTTGGAAAATATAATCCTGTTTTTACCATTTTACATAATTCTTGTTGCAGCTCTTCTGTTTGTTTTAATAATTCAAGAAATACGGGATGACATTTATTGGTAGCATATGTTCTTGTGATATCTGCACCATAGTGATGAAACGATGCACCAGAATCGATAAGTAAAACGTTCCCATTTTTTCTTTTATCTCTGCCATGATAATGCAAAATAGCGCCATTTTTATCTAATGCAACAATCCCTGTATAGGGTAAATCGGTATCAACACACTCAATGGCTTGTAAGTATTGCATATGAATTTCATATTCAGAACAGCCATTAAAAAATGCTGTTTTAGCAGCAGAGTGTGCTTTGGCTGCTAGCTTATTAGCTTGGGATAAGCATTCAATTTCATAATTTGATTTAAAGCGGCGGTACCAATTTAATCTGGCTTCCATCAATTCACAATTTATTTTGATATTTTTAACGACAGCAAATTTTGTCTCATTACCTAAAAAAACAGAATACGATGTGTCACCTAACAGTTCCCAAATTTTTTCTTTGTTTCCCACTTCAATAATTTCAAAATTTGAAGCCCAATATGGGCTTCCTAATTGGGCATGCAAATGCCAAAAATCGTCTGGAGCGTAAAAAATTAAAAGCGGTTTTTTACCTGGTTCATACTTAATAACATGATGTGGTCCTAATGCGGGGCACCAATGGGCAAAATGTGGATTTGTCTTAAACGGCGCATAGGTGTCGTCTGCAAAATAACCGAAAGGTTCGCCTGCACCCAAAATTAAACTTTTATAATTCAATGCTGCTAGAGCTTTATCAGTGGTTGCCATTCTTATTTGGATATGTTCTTTAAACAAAGATTCTAAATGAGACATAAAAAGCTCCCGTTGGTTGTTTACAAAACAAAAAATAATAAATTGTTTAACATAAGATCAAAAAAATAAAAATTGTTTTAGCTAAATTAACCTTGCATTTTGTATAAATGAGAATTAATTTAAAGTTTTAAATTTTGAATTTACTTTTTTATTTTAGGTCTAAATATGCTACAATCACAAAGACTTCGTGCAGAAATAGCTTTAGTTATATTAACAATTATTTGGGGACTAACATTCCCAGTTACTAGAATAGTTGTTGCAGAAATGAACTCTTTTGCCTTGGTCTTTTTTCGATCATTATTAGCCACTACAGTG
>CAYSZE010000141.1:0-19996 GCA_964435255.1 uncultured Oligoflexia bacterium | reverse complement strand
CTGTTACCCATTTTTTCATCTATTGCTTTTTTCGCCAATGATGATCCTAATAATGCTATTGTTATGATTCGTAGAACGAATGATATAAAAAAGGCAATGGATACTGATAACGAAGGAAAAAACTTATATAAATTTGATGTTTTTTCTAACTACTTTTCCGCACTTGTTTATGAAACTAAAAATGAATGGGACAGTGCAATTATTGAATACAGAAAAGCTCTAACAAGTATTCAAGGAAATCCGCAAAATTCCCATTTCAAAGCCGCTGAAATTCAAGTCGCTAAAGAATTAGGAAGATTAGCAGAATTTAGAAACAGAACAGATATATTAAAAGAAATTAAATCAAAGTACCCAAATGTTACATGGGAAAATCAACACGAGTTAATGAAAAAAGGTGAAGTTTTTATTATTTATGAATCTGGCAATTCACCAATTAAAGTACCAAAAGACATCATGTTTCCAACAGAAAGAACAGTAGTCCGCATATCCTTTCCTGAATATAAAGATATTAGTTACCGTAGTAAAGTTTCAGAAATTTATATGAACTCAAAATTAGTTGGCAAAACAATATTAATGGAAGATATAGGCAAAATGGCAAAACAAGCCTTAGAAGAACGGCGTGTTAAAGATATTGCCAAAATAGCTGCAAGAGTTTTAGCGAAAGAAGTTGCCGCAAGAAAACTAGGTGATGAAAATCCGTTAGCTGGTATTGCTGCTAATGTTTTTGGTGCAGTAACAGAAACCGCAGATACAAGAAGTTGGACAGCATTACCAGATACTTTACAAATATATAGAATTACTATTCCAGCTGATAAACCAACAACTATAACTATTAAGCCTGAATATAGTTTACCAATTGAACAATCATTTACAATTTCTGCAAATAAAAAGAAATTAATCCGTTTAAGAACGTTCCATTAAATTAACACAAATTCTAAGGTATCAAAATTAAATGACTGCAAATAATCCTAAAAATATTTCTTCTATAAAATTATGGCTGCAACAAATTGGATTATGGCCAGGTCAATTTATAATTTTTTTTACTGCAGTTCTTATTATAATTCCTTTATCTCTTGGCTTACTTTGTGTAACATCATTCGTTATTCAAACAATAAATACAGCTCCTACTGATTTAACATGGTCACGTTTATTAGGAGAACAGTTATCTATTTGGATAATGCCTTTGGTAGAAGGAACACGATTTGAAAGCTCAATTCCGCTTTCCTTTCAAAAAGATTGGTTTACTATTATATTTTTAATAGTCGCATTAATTTATGGTTTTTTAAACTTTTATAGTGAATATTTAATCAGACATTTAGGGGAAAAATTAGCTAAAAAATTAAGGACTGATATAGCTTATAAATATTTATCTCTTAGTTATCAATCCGCAAAAACAGTAGATGCAGGTCTCTTATCATCGATGGTAGGTGAAGATATCAGAGAATCACAGCAGACATTTACTCGTCTTATTAATAGCATTATTAAAGATGGCCTTACTTCTGTTATTTTATTAAGTTGGTTAATAATATTAGATGTTCAATTATTTATACTATTTGTTACTGTATTAATTCCTGCAGGAATTGTCCTACGTTTAACAAGCAAAACTTTAAAACGTCTTTCACGACAAGGTTTACAATTCGAAAGCGAATTATTAAGTGGTATACTAGAAAGAATGCGGGGCTGGCAAACAATTCAAGTTCATAAAGCTATTCCCTATGAAATTATAAAATTTAATAAAATAAATGATAAAATTTATCATATTTGGCGTAGAGCAACCCGCGCAAAAACATTGGGAAGCCCCTTAGTAGAATGGCTAGGGACAATTGCTGGTGCATTTATCATTATTGCGGCTATGCGAAAAATTTCAGATGGTTCATTAGATAGCAATATTTTTATCAATTTTATGCTTACTGTAGCTCTTTTATCAGATAAAATTAACAGGATGGCAAGTCAGTTAAATTCTACTCGTAAAGGAACAGATGCCTTACATAGAATACAACTTTTTTTATCTGATCCTAATTTAGAAAGTAAACAACATTTAACATCTAACTCAATAAAATACTCAAATGACATTAATCATATAGAAATAAAAAATTTGACAATCGCCAATGAACCAAATTTTCCTTTAGTAGAAAATTTAAATTTAAACTTAAAAAAAGGTTCATTATTGGTTATAATTGGCCAATCAGGTTCTGGTAAAAGTACATTTATTCGCACTTTTCTAGGAATACAAGCTCCGATAAAAGGTGAAATTTATTTTAACCAGCAATTAATATCAGAAGATTTTTATAAAGATATTGCAACAAAAATATGCTTTATCCCACAAGATCCTTTTATTTTTGCAGGCAGTCTTTTTGATAATATTATATATCCTACAAAAATTGAAAATCCTACTCCTGAGAATCTTAGCAAAGCAAAACAAGCCATGTCGTTATCGTTATTAGAAAAAGACATTACCAGTGATGTCAATGGACTTTCTGGCGGCGAAAAACAGCGCCTTATGTTTGCAAGAATATTTTACAACCAACCCAATTTAATCATTATTGATGAAGGAACAAGCGCATTAGATATTTCTAATGAAATTAAAATAATTGAAAACTTAAAATTACACGTACAAAATGCAATAACAGTCGTCATTGCCCATAGACCCGCCATTAAAGATTATGCTACTGATATTTTGGATTTTTCAAACACCAAGTCAACGCTTACTAAAAAAACTAGCAGTGAGCCATCAGTCATAAGGGAATTAATATGAGTGCAATATCATCGATAATTTCTGGCAAAAAGAACACTGGAACTGAGAAATTTCCTTCCATTAATCCAGCAAATAGAGAAGATATCCTTGCTACCTTTGCCAATGCTACTAAAGATGAGTGTCGTGAAGCTTGCTTTGCAGCAAAAAAAGGTTTTGAAACGTGGAGAAAAACCCCCGCACCAATTCGTGCTGGCATTATTGCTAATTTTGCAAAGCTCATTGAAAAAAATAAAGAAGCCCTTGCACAAATATTAACTAGAGAAATGGGAAAGCCTATTAAAGAAGCCAGAGGAGATGTGCAAGAAGCAATCGACACTTGTTACTTTTTTATATCTGAAGGCCGCAGATTATACGGTCAAACTGTTCCTAGCGAAATGGAAAATAAAGAGCTCTACACATATAGAAGACCTTTAGGTGTTTTTGCTTGTATTACTGCTGGTAATTTTCCTTTTGCAGTTCCTAGCTGGTATTTCATTCCTGCTTTGGTGTGCGGGAACACCTGTGTCTGGAAGCCTTCGGAAGATACTCCTTATCTTTCGCTGATTTTTACTGAAATGCTATATGCAGCAGGAGTCCCTAAAAATGTGTTTCACGTTGTTTTTGGTTCAGGACCAAAAACAGGAGCTGATCTCATATCTTTAGTTAATGAAGGCTTGATTGATAAAGTGGGATTTACGGGCAGTACAGAAGTTGGTAGACAAATAGGAGAAATTTGTGGCCGCAATTTACAAACTCCCTGTCTTGAGTTGGGTGGAAAAAACCCTATGGTCGTTATGCCCGATGCTGATCTTGATTTGGTGACAAATGGTGTCCTATGGGCGGGTTTTGGCACAGCTGGACAACGTTGTACTTCGCTTGGGAATTTAATTGTCCACAAATCTATAAAAGAAGCTTTAATCAAAAAAGTATTAGATAAATTGAGTGCTATACAAATAGGAAACCCAACTACAGAAAATATTTTTTATGGCCCCATGATAGGGGAGCGCTTTCTAAATAAACACCTTGAAAACCTAGAAACATTAATAAAACCTCATCATAAATTACTCACTGCAAAAAATGGTAAAATTACGGACAATGTTAAACCAGAAAATTTTTCTGGAAATGCGAGTTTAGGATTTTATGCCTTTCCAAGTATTGTGGATAACGTAAATGAACAAGATGCTATTTATAACACAGAAACATTTGGTCCTTTGTTTAATATTCTTTCTTTTACCGAAGTCGACGAAGCAATTCATTTAGCAAATAAGACAGGATATGGTTTAAGTTCTTCTATTTATACCACAAATATACATGCCGCCTACCGATTTAGAACAGAAGTGTCAGCAGGCATGACTAGTATTAACAACAGCACAACGGGAGCGGAAGCGCATTTGCCTTTTGGTGGCAATGGCAAAAGCGGAAATGGCAGCAGACAATCGGGTATTTGGGTTGTCGATCAATTTACGAAATGGCAATCAGTCAATTGGGATATGAGTGGAAAACTACAATTGGCACAAATGGACACACATTACATAAATCCTACTGATTATATTGTTAAAAATTAAAATTTATTTAATTTTTCAATTGCTTGACAGGCTTTTTTTCAATATAAAAATTCTTCGAGTAGGAGAGAGAATAAATGCCCCTTTTTCAAGACTTAAAACAATTTGTCCGTTCAGAGAACGCATTAAGTCGTTATGAAGCCATTGAAAACCTCGTTAAAAACTCTCAATCTTGGCAAGGAAATTTGCTCATTTGGCAAATTATGGCTTTGATTCCTACAAATGAAGAAAAATCAAAACTAGCAGGTTCTTTAATTCTACCTAATAGCCCAAGTTCAGAATGGGCTATTATTTCTTATTTACTGCTCAAAGAAACAAATGAAAATGTTCTCAGCAGCTGTATTATGACTCTAGCTCATTCTAAAATATCTTCTTTTGCCCCAAAAATTTTAGATTTATTAGACAAACCATTTCTAACAAATCAGATATTATATTCAATATATCATTATTTAGAACAAACAGCTGACGAACGTTTTCAAAATGCTTTTGAAAAAACATTTCATGAAAATTTACCTGAAAAATTGCTTGCTAAAGGTTTTAATACTTTAATTCAGATTGGTTTTATTAGTAATAAAGCAAAAAATATTGCGTTTAAAATTCTTAATGAAGAAACACAATTAAATATAAATAACAATGCATCTTTTTCTGCTTTAATTTATTTAGGTTTTGCTATTAATAAAAATGAAATTGAAATTTTAACAAATTTAAAAAATAATCTTTTAAATTCCGAATTAATACGAACAATTCAACTAATTTTAAGTATATTAGATATTTATAAACAAAATAACTTTACTGTTGCAGATGCCGAACATTTTTATTTAGCAAATATTAATGAAACTCTACCAAATTATATTGGTTATGGTTGTTTTTTAGAAGAAATATTAGCAAAAGCGTTACATAATATATTGCTCAACGAAACAAATAATCTTAGGTTGCAAAAAATATTAAAAGTCACCTTAAAGCTTAAAAATAATAAGTTAAATAATATTGTTGCAGTAGATCCTAATGTTGGAATAAAAAAAGCTGAACAAGACTTACCAGAATTAAGTAATATTTGGAGCACAAATAAGCCATTCCAATGTAAAGAATTTTTAATTTCCATTCACAATCCTAAAAATTTTAATCTTTGGCATAAAAACACTAACGGAATTAATTTTATTTTTTTAGATTATGATAATTTATTTCTTTCGGACAAAAAAATTATTTGGCAAGAAAATTTCCAGAAAAATTTAGACATTGAACTTATTTTAACCCAAGTTTTTGCATTAGGTAGCATTAACCCAGATAAACAAAATTTAAACGAATATTTATTAAATGAAAAAGTAGTTTTAGAAAATATAAAATTATATCTTAAACAAATACTTCCTAATAATAAAACTCTTTACGATAATTTTGTGGATACAATTTATTCAGCAACTATAGGAGGACTTTATTCTCCTTATTTCATGAATGAACTTTATAAAACCATCCCCTTTTCAGGAACAAGTTGGGCCTTTACAGCTATTGCTTTAAGTGCGCCTAAGTTAGATCTTCATACAATAAGTATCGCTATCCAAAGTGAATTAGAAACCATAAAAAACACACTTATACATGGAAACATGGAAAAGGATGAATACATATTAGAGGTTACTTCCCGTTTTCAATCTATATTAGTGGGAGCGAATCAATTTAGAGTACCAATAACCCAAAAAACTTTACAAACATTAAAAGAAATTTCGACGCTTATTCAAAGTATTTTAGACAATACAATTCAGCATGTCGAAGAAGACTCTGATTCTGATTGTTCGGATTGGAATGGTAACTTTTTTGTCGACAGACCTATAATGCGTTGGGGAGCTATTTTACAAGTTTGTCTTAATTCAAATTTAAATAAAGAAGAAAAAGATTTTTATGAAAAATTTATTCGTGAAGGCCTAAGAGTCGCTCCCCATGTTGAAAAAAGATGGATAGTCCGCGCTTTAGTTAAACTTGATACCGACGATGCGATTAAAGCTATTCTATACCAAGCTTTACAACATATTGACAATGATTTTGTGGAACACACAATTGTTGAACTGTTAAAATCGAAACACCCAAGAGCGCATCAGGCCCTAATCCGCTCTATTTCTAAACCAAATATTTCTAATGAATTAAAAATTAAAATTATAAATGAAATTCCTTTAATTAATCCTGAAGAAATTTTACAAGAATTTAAAACTCTACAATTTATGCGGCTCAATGAAAATGTAGATCATGTTTTACAAAATGCTATTCAAAAAGTAAGCAGTCTTCTTCCTTTGCAATCACAAGTAAATAAAGATTATGAGCAAAAAATATCTTCGCAAGACATCGATCTCATTATTAAATCTTTTATTCCCACCGCAGATCAGCTTTCTATTGATTCAAAAAGTGCTTTGCGTACCGCAGAAATGATTTTAATTCAATCCAAAGAGTGGGGAAATGAAGCTGTAGATTTGAGCCCCATTGTAAATATGCACTGCAAAGCTGTAGAATTAACCATGCGTGATACCTTTGAAGCCTATACTGATGCTATCATTCGCAAAGGTGATTTATCTAAAAAACTTGACCTTTTAGGTTACGGTAAAGGTCTTGTTGATAAAATGACACTTTTTGAAGAATACATAGCAAATTTACCCGTCATTCGCACGATTCCTTATTTCAGTAAATTTAAACTGCGCAAAATGTTACGTGCAATTTGTTTATACCGCCCTGGCAAACGCTTCACTCTTGACGGTCCTAAAGCCTTTGCATTGTTGCTTTTAGTTGCTGGACGAAACCAATGTCAGTTTCAATTAAATAAAATTATTGCCATAAATTTTTCTGATGACGTAGAGTTATTTGAATTTATTAAATTGGTCCATTCTCTCCAAGACAGCCGCAATCGTGCCGTTCATGAAGGTTTGACATGGGAAGCACGTGATGAAATTGAAACAATGCGCAAACAAGCCTATAAAATCATTTCAACTTGCCTTACAATAGGAAGAAACCTAGAAGCCCAATTCAGTAAGAAGGGAGATTCCCTATTGGAGAACCAATAAGATGGGATTGAGGGTACAAACGAATATCAGCTCTATCAACGCGCAAAGGAATCTAGCCGTGTCTACACTTGCTTTGGCAAAACACACTGAAAGAGTCGCGAGTGGATACCGCATAAATAGAGCTGCCGACGACGCAGCTGGTCTAGCCATATCAGAAAAGCTTCGTTCGCAAGTTCGTGGTCTTATTCAAGCAAAACGCAACACAAATGACGGGATCAGCCTTATTCAAACAGCTGAAGGTGGGCTGCATGAAATTTCCAATATGCTTATTCGCTTAAAAGAATTGACAGTCCAAGCTGCTAGCGACACCATTGGCGATCTTGAACGTGCTCATATTCAAAAAGAATTTGTGGCTTTAAAAGATGAAATTGACAGAATAGCTTATTCTACTGAATTTAACGGAACAAGATTATTAACTGGAGCAGCAGAAATTCCTGCGGTTTTAAAAGAAAATAGCAATCCTCCCCCCTTAGAAGTACAGGTTGGTGCCTCATATTATTCTGAAGTAGATGATTTATACACAGTTAGAAATCCTACACATATCATTAGGATAAACCTAGAGAAAATCAATGCCTTAACTGGTGGTGAAGGGTCTCTTGAAATAGGTACTGTGACAGATGAAGAAGGAACACGAGTCGATAAAAAAATATTTGCGCAAAAAAGTATGCTCCGCATAGACAAAGCTATTGATAAAGTTAATGAATATCGCGCTATTTTGGGTGCTATTCAAAATCGCATGCAATATGCAGTGGCCAATACAAGTACGACAGTTGAAAATCTAGAAGCAGCAAAATCAAGAATAAAAGACTCTGATTATGCTGAGGAAAGTTCACAAGTGGTTCAACAGAGTATCCTCCAAAAAGCAGGAATAGCTGTTCTCTCACAAGCAAATCAAATTCCAGAAATGGCTTTGAAGCTTTTAGGTTGATCGCAATTCATTATTTCGTTAAGACAAATCCACAGAAGAACTTCAGCTTCTGACTTATAAAAGGTTTTGTCTAAATATGCTAAAAGCGACTCCCAAAAAAACAAAAATTTTTATCCAAGATGTTACCTTGCTCGACTGTGCTATTCTTTATCCTAGCTCAGGGCCACAGGGTAGAAGCTGGTATGTCGATGTCACTTGGGAAGGAAATAAAGATCATAATGGAGTCCTGTTCGATTTCAGCTTAGCAAAAAAAGCAGCTAAAAGCACAATTGATCATGAATTTGACCATAAATTATTGGTAAAACCAAGTAGTATTCGTCTGCAAACAAATTCCCAAGTCATTATTGTTGGTAATTATAAAGACAACGAACAAAATTCTATTTTTGCAATTAACACATACAATAATTCCATTAAAAAAATTGCTCGCGAAACCTTGTTAGCACTTGATAAGGAAGATGTTTCATTATTAGAAAAAGAAATTGCACAATCTATTTTAAGAAATTCACCAGAAAATGTAACTAACGTACTTGTGAAATTAAGACCGCACGAAAATTACAACAAAAGTAACTATTTTAGTTATACACACAGTTTATGTCACCATTACGGTAACTGTCAGAGGTTTCATGGCCATAGTAATATTATAGAAATTTATAAGAATGGCATTTTTGATAATGACAAAAGTTCTTTTGTTGCACAAAAACTAAATCATTCATATATAATATCAAGGAACTATTTAATAACTAATTGGAACTCTAAATTAATTCATGAATTAATTGAACATTGCCCTGAAATTACTGAACTAAAAGACAGTTTAATAGTTGCGCAATACCGTGGCACTCAAGGAGAAGTAGCGGTTATTATGCCAAAAGAAAATGTTTTTATATTGGAACAAGAAAGCACAGTTGAGAATATTGCAGAATTTGTTAAGACTCTTTTTCAAACGACCGAGCAAGACATAGAAATCAGGGCTTATGAAGGTTTAGCTAAAGGTTCAATTTATATTTAAATATGAGAATAGCATGAGTATTTCCTATCTTGTCAATGAAATATATCCTTGCCTGCAAGGAGAAGGTGTGAACTGCGGTAAACCTTCCCTCTTAATTCGTTTACAAATTTGCAATTTACGTTGTAAATGGTGCGATACTCCTTTTACTCATACAAATAAAAGTGATCCCATAGATAAAAATAATCCCGCAAAAGGACAACATTTTAAACGTTATTCTCTTGATGATCTCATAACAACAATTCAGTCTTTCACACAAAAACATTTGATCCTATCTGGCGGTGAACCTACTTTACAAAATATAGGGTTACTTATGCGCAAACTAGGCAACGATTATACTGCGGAAGTGGAAAGTAATGGTACGCGCATTCCACACCAAGAAATTGTAAATTTTCTCCCCACTGATTACACACTAATGCAATGGAATATATCACCTAAATTTAGCAATAGTGGCGAAGACATTATTCCAGCTGCACTACAACATTGGGCTCAACTCGCTCAAAAACAAGCGAATGTTTATTTTAAATTTGTAGTTCGAAAAGAATATAAAGATGAAGATATTGCTGAAATCTTAAATATAGTAACTCATTTTCAAATTCCAAAACATAAAGTTCTGCTAATGGCTGAAGGTGTTACCGTAGAATCGCAATTAGGAAATATTTGGCTGCATGACGAATGTTTAAAATATGGTTTTCAATACACCCCTCGTCTTCATATCTTATTATTTGGTAATAAACGTGGGGTTTGATACCTATTCTGCCTCAAGCAAATAAATAACACTTTCCAATTCGAAATGCTCTTTCATTTGTTCAAGTTCTGCTTGAGTACTTACTACTGCCACCTGGCTATCATTGTGTTTATACCACACACCATTATCCTGTAAATAAACAAAATAATGTCCTCCATATAAATTTCCAGAATGTATTACAAAACCTTTTACTTTAAAATTTTTCTTAACACTTCCAGTTTCATCTTGACTATAAAAATCCAATGAAATTTGATCTGGAAATTCTAATCTATTTTTTGACTTAATCGTTCCTTCTGGTTTATGAATAAAAGTTCTACTCATACTAATAATTACTTTATTAGGCACATTAGGAAAATCACTAACAACTAATTCTTGTTTTAGAAAAGTGGAGTCATTTATTCGGTTGTCAATATTTTCCTGAAATGATGAAGATTTTTTATTCAATAACATTCCTAAAGTAAATAAAGAATTACGATTTATAGAGTTAAAATCTAAAATATCAAATAATTTTTCTAGATAACTATTAGCATTTGCTTGGTGAACTTTTAAAACACTACCATTAATATTTCCAGTTCCTCCACGGGCAATAAGCTCATCGCGTACATTATCAAAAATTTGATCTAAACTATTCGAAAAATAAGGATCATTATTAAATACCTGAATTAAATTCTTCACATCATTTTTTAATAAACTATCTCGAATATTTAAAGATTCCATAAATTTATAAAAATTAATTTGTACCGTATTACTTTTAGGCGCATGATCAGCTTGAAAGGACTTTCCTAAATATTGCCAAATAATTTTATGTACTGAGTTTGCAAAACAAGTGTTTCCTAAATTAGCAGTACCAAGTGCTTGTGACAACTGAGTTGATGAAACATTATTTAGAAAACTAGAAGAATCATTTACGGGAACCTGATTCGTACTAGGATTAGACGAATTACCGCCAGAAGTTGATGACGTATTTGATTCAGATTTTCTTACATCGCCACCTTTTCCTGAATTATTGCATGCAGAAAAACTAAAAAAAATTACAAATATGACAGCAAATTTAAATTTATTTATCAAAACAAAACCTTTCCAAAAAATAATTCATAACTTATTAATATTACATATCAGCCATAAATAATAATAAATACCCATTTTCCTCTATATCTCTCTCCATTGCTAAAAGTTCTGCTTTTGTTTCTAAAATACTAATATGAGAATCATTATGTTTATACCATGTATGATCATCCATTTTCAAATATGTAATATAATGTCCTCCTTTTAAGTCATTGCCGTAATGAACAACCGCTCCTCTTATTAAATAAGCTATGTCTTTATTATTTTTTAAGTCCATACTATAAAAGTCAACATATAATTCATAGTCTAAAGTAAATTTGTCTTTATTTTTTGATAAATTTCCATTTAAATCTTGTGAGAATCTTTTTAGTCCTAATACAATTTTATTAGGTATTTTATTCATATCTTTTAAAGTAAAGTAAGTTTTCTTTGTTACTTTTTGTGGAACACCCGCAACATCAAAGTCATCTATTTCTGCGATTAAATTTTTAGAAAATAATTGAGAAAAACTATCTCCTTTTGAAATAATATTCAATGGAAAGTATATAATGTCATCAGGAATGCCACCTGGTTTAGTTGATTCAGCTTGCACAGGCAGTTTCATACCATTTTTTAACTCAATTTGTGAAGAAATAGTAAATGCTGGTATTACATTATTTAAATTTAAGAGATCAATTAACTTTGTAAAATATTCTTCGGCATCCATTTGATCTTGTCGAAAAGAAAATCCAGATAATTTACCATCACCACCTTTAAGTATTAATTCAGCGATTAAGTCATCAAATAAATTATTCAGTTGAGTAGCAAAAAAAGGATCTTTTTTATTAACACTCATTAATTGCGAAGAATTATTTTTTAAATAGTCATACTTTTTATCTAAATCTGAAATAAATTTATAAAAAGACTGCTGAAATTTCGTTGACTGGGGCATATGAGATTTATCTTTTACTTCTTTAAGATAACCCCAGATTAATTTATGAACTGAATTGGCAAAACATGTATTTGTTAAATTCTCAGTCCCTAATGTTTGAGATAGTAGTAAATTATAGTCATTAGTTTGTTGTCCAGAAGCCGTTGGTGAAGAGGGAGCATTACTTAATGGCTTTTCTTCATTTTTGGCCTGATTTTTTCCTGAATTATTACAACCTAATACAATAATAGAACTAAAAACAAAAAGACATACTAATAAATTTAAATTCATATTAATTTTTATAAATTTTGCTTTTAATAGTTTCACATTTTTCATAATCTTTACACACCCATTTTTATCAATAAATACTATAGTTTAAAAGGAAACAAGAATACTCTATTCAAAACTGTTACTACAATTTCTGACAGAGTTATTATTTTAGTCAAATCATACAAATTGCATTTTAATAGCAATAAATACCTTTATTTTTTACACTATCTTCAAGAAATACAAGAAACCAGGCTCAATATGAGACAAATTATTTATTACATTATCCTTTATTTATAAGCAAATTATAATACATTTAAAAAATATTACCTTTATTTACCTCATATTATATTGTTTATTTATATGTTTTATAAAGATTTACAATATTGCCAAAATAAACAATTAACATATCAATTATACTTTATAATATAAGAAATTTAATACATAATTTTGTAATAATTAATATTTAATAAAAAAATTCCGATAATAAGATGTTATTACAATAGGAGATTTTATGAAAAATTTTTTATACTTACTACCTATCTTTTTTAGCTTTTTAATTTCTAATTATGCTTATTCACAAAAAGTCTATATTATTTCTGATATTGATGACACCATTAAAATAACAGGTCTAAAAGCTGGTACTAAGGAAATGATTGAACAAGGTTCCCGTTCAAGAGCCTTCTTTGGACTTGATACTGTCTACCAGCTGTTTGTAGAGAGTGGACAAGTCAAAAATGGTGTTCCTGACCGTGAAGTCTACTTCGTTTCTGGTGCCCCTGGACCACTTGGAAAACTGTCAACCCATTTTTTAAGAAAAAATGAATTCCCTTTTCCTTCTAAAGCATACTTTTTTCATAAAAAAATAGGTGAAAAGACTTTGGATGCAAAATTAAATGCGATTATTCCACTAATTGAAGGAAATAGCGATGCTACTTTTATATTAATTGGTGACAATGGTGAATTTGACCCTGATGTTTACAAATATTTACAAGACAAATATGGTTCTCGAGTAGTAGTATTTATTCACTATGTTTATGGAGCTACAAATAAAAATGTGGTAAATTATTCTACAGCGAGTACTAGACAAACTTTTGAAATATTTAAAAATCAAATTCCTTATTTTACAGGTGTAGACTTAGGAGTGCAATTTTATAAATTAGGTTTAATTTCCAAAGAAAATTTATTAAAAGTAGCAACTGAATCCCTTCAAAATATTGATCCCATTTATTACAATAACGTCAAAAATGAAGCTAACTATACTGCAGAATATAGTAATAATCATTCACTTAGACACAACAAAAAACTATTCTATCAAACTTGGATGACAGGTTGCAAAGGATATATGTCTTCAGAGTGGAATAATTTAGTGACTCCATTTATTCAAGATGACCTAGAATTATCTTCAAAAATTGAAAAAATCCGCTCAATCATAACCAGTTTCAGCGGATGTGAAGTGACAAGTCCCTAAGTTTTAAATTTTAAATAAATTGTAAAACTATCAGACTTCTATTTTTAGAGGTCTGATTTTTATTATAAAGATAAATTTTATCAAAGTTTAACTAGAAATAAAAGTTGAATTATATATACTAAATTTTGATAAAATACCTCGCCTTTAGATTTATATAACAGACTAAAAAAGGAAACAACCCATGCCAAAGAATATATTTTTTATAATATTCCTCTGTGGGAGTATACAATTCTCATTTGCAGAAACAGAATTTAGTGTTATTAATTTCACAAATAAAAAATTAGAAATTGAATTTATAAAACCAAGGCTTCATTATGTATATTTATATCGCGGAAGCAGACCAATAATTACGACTTTAGATCGTGAATTTCTTAATTCAAAAGAAGCTTTAATTATTTCATCTGAAGAAACTGTTTTAATAGATAACAAGTTTTTTAAATTAAAATTTGAAGAAACCAATCAAGAATGCTCTTGGATACATGTCCTTAATTTAGTAAAAAAAACTCATGGCATTGGTGTAAAATTATATATTAATGATCAATTTATAAATACAATTTGTTTAAATAGTTATTCTCCATTTGATTTCAAATATCATGCAAATATTGAATACCACGGTATTGACAATGAACTATACACTTTTAAAATTTATAATACAGGTTGGTGGGAAAACAAAGATATATTTCCAACACATTTTACATTCAAATTTAATAACCAGTAATTAATTTATATTCTTGATATAAACTAACAATTCGTTAAAATAATTAAAGATTGCAATAAATATTTTTATATGCTAGTAAGAAAAAAAACTAATAAAAGGAAAAAACCATGAGTAAATTACCAATTCTCTCACTCTGCCTTGCTTTAATTTCTAATGCCTATGCAATTGAAAACCCCATTCTAACTAAAAAGTCCTATTCAGGTTATGTTGCTCCTGGTTACAACACAGCATATGAATGTGAAGTATTTGCGCATAAAGTAGTTATGACTAATACATTTGGACAATTAAAATACACTACAACTAAAATGATAGAACTTTCAGGAAATGTAAGAGCAATGCTAGAAAATGCTGTTGCAGGTCCTTTTAAATCATATACTTATCCAATGGATGTGGGTTCTACAATATATGAAGGGAATTTAATTATATCTTCTGGTTCCTATAAAAATATTCGTCTAGGCACAAAAATGGGTGACAATTGGAGCTTAGAAAATCAAGCAACAGGTGCTTATGGTTTAAGGCTTGCACTCGATGATTTGTGTAAATAATTTTATATTAAAATTTATAAGTTATTCCAGCAAGAGTTCTTAAACCAGAGTTTAAATTAACCTCCCCAGCTACCCAACCTTCTGATTTTCCAATGAGTTCAATATATGATTGAAAATTATGCGCTATTTCATATGCACTTTTTAATGCGATTAAAATTCCCATTTTTCCAATTTTATCATCAAATCTTTGATTAACTGGTTGTTCCCAAATAGATATTTTTGGGGAAAAATAAAACGGAGAATCCCATATTTGATTATCATATGATTCCAATGTAAAACCTAAAAAATTCCTGACAGCATTTTCGTAAACATGAATTTTTGCGAATAAATTAACTTGTTGGTTTTTATAAAATAAATTAGTATCAATAGCATCACCAAATGAAGTTAAATAATGACTCATTGCAACCTGAAATTTATGTTCACCAAATTCAAAAGGCTCAATAATTTCTGCAATAGATTGGGTAAAATTTAGTAAGGATAAATTTTTATTACGGTATAAAAATCTTTTTTCTGTTTCTGTGAGCTGACTATAATTAATATATCTATTTATTCCAATTCCAGATGGCGCCAATCCTCTAGAAGTATAAGGTTCATCTGGACGAAACAAATCATAAACCCACGCAGTGCAATCATAACCAGTAAAATCTCGTTTACTAATGTCAGTTAATTCTTCTTTTGACATCGTAAGATTTTCATTCGAATTACAAACTGATAAATAGTTATATATAGAAAAAGCTTGGAGTAACATGGTCCCAGTATGAAAAGTTTTTATATTCCGATAAAATGTATCTTTCGCAAGCTCAGTAATTAATGTCGCTTGCGATTCCATTCCCGCAGCAGATAATCTTACTTGTTCAGCTGGGTATTCTTTTTTCAAGCGAATGAGATCGTCATCTGTCACTCTATCTACAGGAATGGAAGAACTGCCAAAATCAAAATTATAAACACCATTATGACTAGAAATATTTCGTTGCGTCATTACAGCGCGGTGCCATTCTTCATGCATCCAAACATCGAATACTGGAATGGGCATAGAGCTTATCAACACATTCGCTGCAAAGACAGTCAGAGCGCCATACCAAACAACTTTGCCATTTTTTTCTGGAAACATTCTTGAAAGAGTATAATTTGTTAAATGATACATGCTTTTTGTATATCTTAAAGATTCTTGCATCGAAGGATCAATCAATGGATTGTATTTATTTGATCCATTAGGAATATCAATAAAAGGAATATCTAAAAACACAGAGTTCATACTTTTTTCTTGAGCACTTAAATAAGTTGAAAAACTAAACAAAAAAAAGAAGAATATTTTTCTAGTTAAATTAAATAAATATTTAATAATAATTTTTTTTAACATAATTATTTCTTTCTGTAATTTTATTTTAAATTTTAAATTTTAAATAAAATTTATGTAAACTTTTACTAACTATGTAACAATTAAAATAGATGCACCAATATGTCAATATAATGACTATTTATTTTTATTTTTCAATTACAAATTACAATACAATTAAACATTTTGAATTATTTTTTAAATTATTTAGGATAATAAATAGAATGTTAATGACATTATTTTTTGTACTAAATCTTTTAGCTTTTGAAAATTCTTTTGCAGAAAAAATAGATATTTCTGTATGCGCTAATGATGTGAGAAAATCTATCAATCCTAATAAAAAATACGAAACCCCTAGTGAAGATATTATTAAAATTGCCTTTGAACGTTTAAAAAACAAATTAGAAGTCAACTACAGTATAGATTTCAAACCTATGGATCGTTGCATTGCCGATGCTGAACGTGGCCATATCGATGCCGTTTTAGACATATCATACACTGCCGAAAGAGCTGAAGCAGTTGAATACCCACCTCATTCTGGGCCAGAAGAAAAAGAGGGGCCTTGTTCTTCAACTTTAAAAATGACTTGTTCAAGATATGTTGTTATCACAACAAAAAAATCTAATTTTGACTACAAAGGCGATCAAAATAATTTACCTATACCTGTTAGAATTGCTAGAGGATATTCATTAGCAAAAAAAATTGAAGCAATTTATAAAGAAAATGCTGAATTAAGCAAAAATGATCTCATAAATATTAAAAAACTTTTACGTGATAAAACGGGTTGTGTGGTTGCCAATTTTGGCTACATTCCAGGTTTAGCTGAAAACCAATTTCGTGAAAATATAATGAATTTAAAGATCCATAAAATCCCATATGAAGCACGATCAAACTATTTTACATTTTCTAAAAAAGCAAAATACACTAAGGAACAAAAAATGCTAATATGGCAAGAATTATCAAAAATTATGTTGGATCAAAAAATTGTAACACAATTAAGAAAAAAATTTTCAAAAATAAATTATAAATAACTTAGGCATTCTATTATTAATTTTGTTCTTGCATGAATTTATGAAATGCTGTCATTAATATTTGAAATGTTTTATAGGTTCACCCTTCGATTCCAAATCTTTTAAACTATCGATACCCAATTTTATATGAATGTCTGTCCATTTGGCAGAAATAGCTTTATCGCCCGCTTCGGTTTTAACACCTTCTGGTGTGATAGGCACATCAGAAACAATTAATAACGCCCCACGTGCTATTTCATTAAAAAAACCAACCATTAATATTGTTGCTGTTTCCATATCAACTGCTATACATTTCATACTATGCATATACTTCAAAAAGCTTTGATCATGCTCCCAGACCCTTCTGTTTGTCGTATAAACAACCCCTGTCCGATAGTCATGTCCGCCTTCTACAATTTTTTGTGAAACAAATTTATGCAATTTAAATGAAGGCAAAGCTGGAACCTCTGGCGGAAAATAATCATTTGAAGTTCCTTCACCACGAATAGCTGCTATTGGTAAAATAAAATGCCCTATTTCAGTTGATTGTTTTAACCCACCACATTTCCCTAAAAACAACACAGACTTGGGTGCGCGAGCACTTAATAAATCCATAATTGTTGCTGCATTGGCAGAACCCATACCAAAATTAATAATAGAAACATTTGATTTTTTGCAGGTCGCATTTGGCATTGCTCTGTCGAGTCCAACAACTTTGGAGTCAGTTATTTCAGCAAAACGATTCACATAAGTTTGAAAATTTGTCAGTAAAATGTGATCAGCGAAATCATCAATTTTTGTGCCTGTATATCTCGGCAACCAGTTTTTACATATATCTGCTTTTGATTTCATAAAAGCTCCTATTCAGTATTATTTAGGAATTCAATAAAATAGTCTTTCCGCTTTATCTTTTTAATATATCCAGAGTGTCTTATACAAGAGTATAAGTCTCCGATTTTTGAAATTCCTATTTCTAGTTATCGCATAACCTTTGTGATATTTATAGTATTTCAAGCTATTTTTATAATTTATTTTTATAAGAAAAAATACTTTTAATTACCATGATTTTCAATTATGAATTTTTGGGTTCATAAGCCTAATGAGTTATTCTAAACCCAAAAGTTGGACTTTTCAATGCTTAACATGAAAAATATAATATCTGAATACTCAGGTAACTTCATACAATTCATTTCTACCCTAAATAAAGTCTTTGAAAATAAATTCATTATGTTTTTCCAAATTCATCATTTAGAGGGGTTTGAATTTGATATTAATGGGAATTTTAAGGCTAGTAATATTTTACCTGAACACTTAAATGACTTTTTTGCACATGATTTATCGGAAACAATTACTTTAAAATTTTTATGTGACATTGATACCATTTATAATTCTGCCGATTGTCAACTTTTTTTTGATCAACTCAAAAATCTAGATAACAATTATATTTTTTATTTAACTCCTTATGAAAATGCTGCAAACACAGAAAAGTCATTAATTATAAAATGCAATTATGAAATAGTTTTTTCTATAGAAAATAATAATTTAAAAATTAAATTTAACTATTATAATATAAAGAATAGTAAATATCAAAAACTAGAATATGAAATTAATAAATTATTTCAAACACCAATTTCTTTAAAAGAATTAAATA
This sequence comes from uncultured Oligoflexia bacterium, assembly GCA_964435255.1. Taxonomy (GTDB): domain Bacteria; phylum Bdellovibrionota_B; class Oligoflexia; order Silvanigrellales; family Silvanigrellaceae; genus Silvanigrella. The sequence goes on along the minus strand of CAYSZE010000141.1, from coordinate 1,010 downwards.
AGACTTTTAATTTACTCTCTATACCTTTAGACACACAAAGCATAAAAAACGCCGTCAACTCAGCTAAAAATCTCATGAATAAAGGAGAATGCTATTTAGCTAATATAACCTATACAAAAACACTTAATACAAAAAATGAATATCAATTTCCAAGTTCACAAGATTTTTTTATAAGTTGGTTAAATATATTTTCACGTTATGGCGTTTATTTAAATTACGACAATATAGGCATTTCCTCATTTAGTCCAGAACGATTTATAATGCACAAGCATAATTTTATTTTAACTGAACCGATTAAAGGCACTTTAAAATCACAACATAAGATACCCACCCAAGAGGATGCTCAATGTTTATGGAACAATAAGAAAGAAATATATGAACACACTCTTGTCGTCGATTTACTTCGGCATGATTTATACAAAGTCTGTACTCCAGAAAGTGTGCAAGTTTTTAAACCTTTTTTTACAAGGTTAGCTGGCTCCTTACTACAGATGCAAAGCTTTATTCTCGGCGAAGTCGACAAAAATTTTTCGCTTGGAGAATGTCTTGAAAAACTTTTGCCCGCAGGATCTATCACAGGGACACCCAAAAAAAGAGTCTGTGAAATTATTAACAATTTAGAAATAAACAAAAGAGGCTATTACACGGGTATTTGTGGTATAAGACAACCTAATGGCGATTTTGAAACACTTATTCTCATTCGCAGTTTATTTCAAGGGCAATTAGGTCTCTATTTTGGGGTAGGTGCTGGTATAACAACATTATCAGATACAGAAGCGGAAGTAGAAGAACTTCTTATCAAATTAAATTCCATTCGCCCCATATTCTCTAGGTCATCTGTATGATTTTATTTGTTGATCACAATGATTCTTTTTCAAATAATTTAACCAGCTGGTTTTTAGCAAAAAATTTACCACTTAAAGTCATATCCTATGATAATCTTTCAAATAATTATCAGTTCAGTAATGAAATTGCAGTTGTCTTTTCTCCTGGACCTGGCCATCCCCATG